>JAQIBP010000032.1 GCA_027858995.1 Deltaproteobacteria bacterium
CCGATACAAAGCGATATTAATTGTATCTTTTTCATTCTGTTCCCGCCTTTTCAAATACTTGATCTATTAGATTATGGTATCCAATCTGAAGCGATTTAAAATATTGATCAGTACAATCAGTATCAATATTTTAAATTTGTGTAAAGAAATATTCAATTATATTTGATCAATCGCAATTAAATGAAAAATCTCCTATTCAAGTAAATTTGGAGCGTAACCGGATCATTCAAAATCAATACTCGGGAATTTCGGAAAAAATTTTTTTTATATTATAAAAACTATTGCGTAAAAATGACCTTTGACGCAGGTTCTGGTTCATATAATGTAGTCTGAACATTCAAAATTTAATTGTTTCTCACCACAAGATATTGAGACAGGATACTTATTTAATCTAAAGGCATTTCAGCGAAAATCACCTTTCCTGGCTTTCTATCTATTACTTTGCAAATTTGTTTTTTGATAGCACAATTGTTTGCATGATCCCACTCTTGGTATGCAATTTCCATATAGTCAAAACCAAATATTCGATTTAAATAATCATCAATTTTGTTGGGGATAGAAATTATTATTTTTGAGTTTTCTGGACCAAATTCCACTTCTTTTAGTTTTATTTCATTTTTAGTTAGATAATAATCCGGCCACCATTTTAAAGCGTCTTTATCTTTGTAACGTATGTGATCCTGTTTGCCAGAACCTGTTTTGTCAAAAAAAGTAGTAGCGAAAATATCTAAAAAAGGCCAATTGTATTCTACATTCTGGGTGGTATCATTTTCCACAGACCTGCCAAAACTTGGTAATTTCTGGGGACATAACCTATAACCCAAACAAATTGGACATAAAGTGTAACCATATTTAGATATTTCTTTCACCAATTCAATATCAGAGAGTTTAGAGAAATCATCGGGGTGAATATCTACATCAACATCATCATCCCAAGGAATAATACCACCATGTCGCTTATATCCTAAAAGTGTTCCACACTCGGCCCAATATCTAATGTTAAATTTTTTGGATATTTTATGAAAGACATTCAATAATTGGTATAAGTGAGCGTTTACTCTTGGATCTGTTCTCTTTAATATTGAATCATCTAATTCAATATTATACACAACTTTTTTCCTTTTTTAATTGCAGTTTGGAAATTTTGGTTCGCCCATTGTACGCCAACAACATGCTTCCCTGTTATTGAAATTGGAGCATCTTCCAGAAAGTTCCTATCTAATTACCTTTTATTTGTTGAGCTATACTCGGGCTGATAATATCCAGCAGTAGATAATTGTCAGTGCCACAGTATAAACCATGAGTACATAAAACCATTTGCCAGCAAATTTTGGTGTTCGCAGCGGTGAAAGGTTAAACCCGGCCATGGTCATGAACATCACATAGAGTAGAATTGAAAAAGTTGCAGTGTCAAACATTGGTTCAAACAGAAAAACAAAAGCGAAAACAATAACATTGTTATCAAGCGCAAGCCCCTTATATGTGGTGCTGTCTACAAGACCGAAAATATTGAAATAGCTCAACCGTATCGCAGCAGTGGCAACGATGACAAAGGCGCCCGGCAAAAACCATGTGCTGAACCCGCCATAGCTTAAAAGAAAAACAGCAGGACAGATTCCAAAGCTTACCATATCAATCAATGAATCCAGCTGTGCGCCGAAATTCTTTTGTTCATCTGTTCTACCCTCTATTTTTCGAGCAATAATTCCATCACCCCAGTCAAAAAGGACTGCCCATATCATCCCGATAATTGCGGCAGGAAAATTTTTTAAAACAGCAAAGTATATCCCCAGTAGCGCACATAAAAGCCCTGCAAGAGAACAGATATTGGGAAGATCTTTGGCAAACCAGAGCATTCCGGTCTGGTGTGAAGAATTAGATTGTGATGTACTCATCAAGGTCCTCTTTATTTATTTTTATCCCCAAGAATTGATGCCAGCGCGTCCACCAGGTTTGTGTTTTCTTCTTTTGTCCGGGCTGCAATACGGATATATCGGTCAGCATCGGGCATGGTTTTACCCTGACAGTGTTTAATATATATATTATGCTCAATAAATAATTGTTTTGTTAGTTCAGGCGCATTTAGCCCTGTATCTGATAATCGGCAAAAAATAAAATTGGCATCCGGCTTATATACGGTGAGTTCTGAAAAAGTCGACAGATCCTCATATAGTTTATTCCGATCTTTTTTAACCTGGTCACAGCTATTAATGAAAGTGTCACGATAATCAGGTAAAATTCTTAAAAATTCTTCTGCAAATCCATTTATGTTCCAGATATGAACGCCCTGGCGGACCGCTTTAGCAAATTTGGCATTTCTTGTCAGAAGATAACCGATCCGAAGGCCGCAGATACCGTATGCCTTACTCATGCTTTTAAAAATGACAATATTGGGATACGCCTCGATTTGATCTTCCATGGATGTCTGACCAGATTTCTGATTGGGGTCCTGAACAAAATCAATAAAGGATTCATCAATTATCAATTGACAGTCATGACCGGACAATTTTTCTGCCAGACGTATCAAATCAGACTTTGGAACGGCCATGGCAGTTGGATTGTTTGGTGTGACCACAACTGCAATATCTGCGCCGGTTTTAATGATATGAGCCGCAAATTTATCCACATCCAGTTGAAAAGAAGGCGTCTCAAGGGGAAATTCCATGGCACATCCCCTGAGTGCGGCATTCACATATTCGTTGAACGAAGGCACGGGAACGATTATTTTCCGAGCAATTTGCCCTGAGACAATTTTAATCAGTTCGGCTGCGCCATTGCCGACAACAATGTGCTCAGGTTTTTGATGGATCAGTTTACCCACAAGAGAAGCAAGAACATCCTGCGCAACAGGGTAGTTCAGGACAAGATCATGGATTTGGTTTTTAAAACAGGTAAAAACCTCTTCCGGCGGGAAGTAAAGGTTATATAAATAAGCATGATCAATAAAATCATGGCGATAGTATCCGCCATGCTGACCTGAAATATATTCATATTTTTCTATCTGATTTTTATAATCAGGATCAGGCATATACACTTCCTTTTACAAAGGGTTTACGGGTGTACAGGTCTGTATCTTCTAAACGGTCAGGTTCTATTTCATAAACGGGAAGCGGTTTACTGATTCTTGATGGAAACAGCTTTTCAGCAGATGCAAGATCTTCTATTGTGTCAATTTCATACCAGGGCTTATGGTCAAAAAAGACCGCTTGAAAGGATAAGGACTTTTCAGTCACCATTTGTCGAAACACGGCTTCGTAAAAATCATTGACCCTGCCGGCTAAAACATATTGGTTCAGTTTTGCGATAACCCGGTACCATGATGAAACCGAAAGGCTGTAAATATTAACGGTCTTATATCGGTTTTGGTCAGAATTGTTTTTTGCATCACTATGGAATGCATCAACCGTGTTGGATGGATTGATTGTGACGGTTGAACCGTTCAGCCAAGGCTTCATTCGTGCAACGGCAATCCTGTCAGGGTAAAGCATGTCTGTCAGCAGAGACGGGTCAAAAACAAGATCGCTTTCAATGAGCACAAATGGTTCATTGATAATTTGTCGGGCCATCCATAAAGAATATATATTATTGGTTGTTTTGTATAATGGACTGAAAACATATTCGATTTTAATGTTCCCAGCCCGGGTTTCCAAAAAATTTCGAATGCAGTCTTCCAGGTGGCCGGTGACCACAACCAGCCGCTTGAAACCATGTTGATTCAAGCTTTTGATCAATCGTTCCAATATGGAGGTTTCATTAACAAGGGTAAGGCATTTGGGTGATTTTTGTGTCAAAGGGCACAGGCGACTTCCTGTACCGGCTGCAAGGAGTAAAGCAGTTGTGATGCGTTCTTTGAGATAAACGTTCTTATTTAAGAACATAGACTTCCTTATTTTAAAGAGCTAATGTATTCAAAAAATAACACGCTTTTTGAGGATGAAATTTTTTGCACAACAAACAAATTGTTCGAAAAAAATAAGTGCTTCTATCTTAGGGGAGCAGACCATATTTGAGGATCAAGGATATACTCAGTAAGGCAAAAACGTTTGTACGTCATTTTTAACGGTACAACTGTTGCTATGGTATAAGAATACGGTTAAATGTCAAGAACTATATCTTTTTGTTGTCTAATTGGCATTTTTTTTGCATTGGGTTTTGCAACGGATAAAGACCGCTCAGGCCCTGAATTAAATAACCTTCTTAAGCCAATCATTAGAATATGGTTTTGAAAACTCTTCATAACACCACATCTGGTATTAACAATACTTTTCAGTTTCAGATTTTATGATCAATTATATGGGAATTAGAAAAACGAAATTGCTCAAAGCTCCATTCAACTTAATTGGAGTTGTGTTGCGAGTAGCCTTAACTATCTGAATTTATAGAATATCTTGACTTCCTCTGTGGAAGTGAGTATCGCTTTAAAATTCAATGACTTACAAGATATTTGAAAAATCCAAAAAAACTGGCTGCATAATTGGAGATAAAAATCATTCTGGGAAATGAATAGGTGCGGTGGCCTCTGAATTCTATATTGAGTGCTCTAAAATATGCTTGGCTAATTGCTCTCCAACTCCTTAATGACGGTATCGAATATTCGGGTTTGTGCATGACATTGAACACCGAAATAATCATCCTTTACCCATTTTATAGTACAATGATCTACAATATCAACACCCTTCGATTTCGAATGTAATGTATATTCAATTGTGATTTTATCTCCAATATTTATTCTAAAAAGATTCGAATTAAAATAACATCTTAATCCAAAAACAGACATATCTGTGAAACAACATAGAATCTATTTGAATCAGTAATTAAGATGGCCTTAACTTCTTCGTCAGCATTTATATCTTTTCTATTTTTCTTTATCGCAAAGGCATTTATGTCAGTCTGTTTACGGTATTGACCACGTGCATTTAATATAACAGGAGTTTTAGTACCGCATTTACATTTGATATTAAATTTCTTAACATCGGGTGAGTTAGCTCGTTTTGTTACTCCACAACTCGGGCATTGAAAAGTAAACGTTCCTGCATCATCCAGTATTTCTATTCTTCCAGTCACCATTTTTTCCTACAGTTTAGGGTTAATATTCTATCTGTAAAAATTATCAGAAAACTTTTGATGTTCTGAACAATTCAATAAAGATTACAGTAATACGTCGTGTGTTAAAAGACAAATAAATTATCAGAAATGATATTTTAATTTAATCCAGGATTCAAGCCTTTGTTTTACACTCTTTTCATACCCGCGGTCTGTTGGATGATAAAAGCGCTGGATCTCAAGATCATGGGGCAGATAGGACTGGACAGCATAACCGTCTTTATAATCATGGGCATATTTGTATCCTTTGCTATAATTCAAATCTTTCATCAGTTTTGTGGGAGCATTTCTGATATGCAGGGGAACCGGGGAGTAGCCTTTTTCCTGAATTAATTTTTTCACCTGTTTGTGTGCCATGTAAACAGCATTACTCTTAGGCGCAGTCGCAAGATAAATGGCAGCCTGAAAAAGAGCAATATCACCTTCCGGATGGCCGAGCATTCTAAAAGATTCACTGGCATTTAAAGCCATGGTCAATGCTCCGGGATCTGCAATACCAATATCTTCTGAGGCAAATCTGATCATTCTTCTGAGCATATAAATAGGATCATCTCCAGCCATGAGCATTCGTTCAAGCCAGTAAATTGCAGCATCAGGATCACTGCCGCGCATGCTCTTGATAAAGGCTGAAATAAGATTAAAATGTTCCTCTCCTGCCTTGTCATAAAGAAGTGATTTTTTTTCAATGGCTGTCTCAACATCTTTGATATCAATCTGATCTTTTTGTCTGAAATGCAGCACTGCTGTCTCAAGATTGGTTAAAGCAATTCTGGCATCACCATCACAAACATTTGCAATATGATCCAATACGTCAGGGGATAGTCTCTCAGCCTGACACCCCAGACCATTTACAGAATCTGCCAATGCCCGCTTTAAAACAGTTAACACACTTTTATGGTCAAGGCTTTTTAAGGTAAAGACTCTGCATCTTGAAACCAGGGCAGGAATTATTTCAAAAGAGGGATTTTCTGTTGTCGCTCCCACAAGGGTAATCAAACCTTTTTCCACATGAAAAAGAAAAGCATCCTGCTGTGCTTTGTTAAATCTATGAATTTCATCCACAAACAAAATGGTTCGTTTTTTATATAGTGCCCGCCTCTCTTTGGCCTGTTCAATAATCCTGCGGATATCTTTAACCCCGGACAAAACTGCTGAAATCTGAACAAATTCAGATTTTGTTTCATTGGCAATAATACCTGCGAGAGTTGTTTTCCCGCATCCAGGAGGGCCCCAGAGAATAATGGAGAACAATCTGTCATCTTCAATGGCTTTTTGCAGAAGGCTTCCCCTGGCAGTCAGGTTTTCCTGTCCCACAAGTTCATCAAGACTTTTAGGGCGCATTCTGTCGGCAAGGGGACGGCCCGGGGATTTATTCAGGTCATTATGGGATTCAAAAAGATCCATTTAATCTCTTTTTTATTAAAAATTTAAAACTCAAAATTATTACTTTCCCAGGTCCCGCTGCCGTTTTCTTCTGCTCTGTTCTTTTCTCTGCTTATCTTTTTTGGTAATATGTTTTCTCTTCTTTTGAAAGATTCTTGCTTTCTCCTTTGTTTTAGCTGAAAAATCAATTTTTCCTGACTTTTCCCTGAAATAGAGCTTGATGGGCGTTAGTTTCAAAGGGATCATCTGGCGCAGCTGATTTATCAAATAACGTTTATAAGAGAAATGAACAGCCTTTGGAAAATTAACAAAACAGACAAAACATGGCGGTCTTGTTGCAACCTGTGTTGAATAGAAAAATTTTAATCTTCTCCCTTTATGCAAAGAAGGTTCTGATCTGTAAACTGCATCTTCAATAATCCGGTTTAAGACTCCGGTACTGATCCTGTGACAATATTCTTTATGGATTTTTACAACTTCATCCAGAATTTTGTGGCATCTTTGTCCTGTAAGAGCAGAGATGGTAAGAGCAGGAGCATAGGATAAAAATTTTGACTTATACCTTAAATCTTCCATATACTCTCTTATATTTTTTCTCTCCTTATCAAGAAGATCCCATTTGTTTAACAGGAACATGGCTCCGCATCCTCTATCTTCTGCATATCCTGCAATGGTGATATCCTGATCTGTAACGCCTTCATCAGCATCAATAAGGATCAAAGCCACATCACAGTCATCAAGGCTTTTTAATGCTTTTAATATGGAAAATTTTTCAAGTTTTTTTGTAACCTTTCCTTTACGCCTTATACCTGCTGTATCCACAAGGATAAATTTTCGTTTTTTATGTTCCACTGTAAGCTCAATGGCATCCCTTGTCGTCCCGGCCTTTTCATTGACCACCACACGTTTTTCACCAAACAGTTGATTTGCAAGGGAAGATTTACCCACATTGGGACGTCCCACAATGGCAATTTTAATCTGGGTTTCATCATCTTCTTGAGAATCATGCCCGTATTCGGGCAATTCTTTAACAAGATCGTCCAAAAAATCACCTACACCGATACCGTGTTCTGCTGAAATTTCATAGAAATGATCAATACCGAGAGAGTAAAACTCAAAAAGATCATCATGCTGCTTATGGCTTTCTATTTTATTAATGATATAGAAGACAGGCTTGGACATTTTTCTTAAAAAATCAGCCAGCTCCTGATCATAGGGAGACAAACCTGCTCTGCCATCCATGATAAAGATAAGAACATCTGCCTGATCTGCTGCAATAGTCAGCTGCTCTTTAATCTGGGAGGCAAAATAGTCATCATCTGAACTTAAAAATCCACCTGTATCTATAAGAGTAAATTCAACATCATCCCAGGCTGCGTCAGCATAGTGCCTGTCTCTTGTAACACCGGGAAAATCATCAACAAGTGCATTTCTCTTACGTATAATTCTGTTAAACAGAGTGGATTTGCCCACATTGGGACAGCCGAGAAGAGCCACAACAGGTTGTCGAGTAGACATCTATTTCCTCCTATACTTAAACGTATTATTCGTGAGGAAATGACACCCCTCACAGAACCCGCCGTGCGGTTTTCCCGCAACGGGCTCTTCGCTAATATTCACT
>JAQIBP010000041.1 GCA_027858995.1 Deltaproteobacteria bacterium
AAATTTTCTACACGTGCCATAAATGATAGTGAGACTCAGGCTTTAGGCGGGTAAGACAACCTGGATCGGAACGGCTCGATGAAAATATTTAAAATTTGACCCTTATGGCAAATATCCAGTTTGTTAAAGCTTGTTCTTTTTTTAAATGGTTAGGAATGTTATCATATGGAATTGAGATCTTATTGAAAATATCAGGTTTAATAAATATTTTTATCTTTACTCTTTGTTTGGTATTGGTTAATACAGGGCGCATAATAGATAATTTTTTTGGAGAAAAAGCATGACAGATTCAATTGATGATAATAATGGATTTGAAGATATAGAAGAACCAAGCTTTGCCGAACTTTTTGAATCTTATGATTCTAAAATAGGACAGGAATTGAGCGATGGTGATATGGTAGAAGGCGAGATTATTTCCATTGGTGAGGCAAGGGTATATGTTGATACTGGAACTAAAAGCGATGGGGTTGTGGAAAAAGCAGAACTTGTTGATGAAAATGGTGAATTTTTATTTAAAGCTGGTGATATTGTAAAGCTCTATGTTGTGTCATCAAGTGAGAGCGGGATTGTCCTGTCCAAGGCTCTTTCAGGTGCTGGTAAGGCAAATATGTTAGAAGATGCCTCTCAGAGCAGGACACCTGTTGAAGGAAAGGTGACAGAAGTAATAAAAGGCGGTTTCAGTGTGGATATTCTGGGGAAAAGAGCTTTCTGCCCTGTAAGCCAGATGGATGTAAAATATATTGAAAATCAGGAAGAATATATTGGAGACTCTTTTCATTTTTTAATTACCAGATTTGAAGAGGGTGGAAGAAATATTGTTGTATCCAGGCGGGATCTGCTCAATGAAGAGATAGAAGAGCAGAGAAAACTCTTTTTTGATAAAGTAAAAGAGGGGGATACAGTTCCGGGTGTTGTAACAAAATTGATGTCTTATGGGGCTTTTATTGAATTGACTCCCGGGGTTGAGGGAATGGCACATATTTCCGAGCTTTCATGGTCCCACCTTGAAAAGCCGGAAGAGGTGGTTCAGCCTGGTGACAGTGTGAATGTGAAACTGCTTAAGATTGAATCCTCACAAGAATCCAAAACCCTGAAAATTTCTCTTTCAATGAAGCAGACATCTTTAAATCCATGGGATAGTCTTGAAAACAGTTTTAAAACCGGAGATCAGGTAACTGGAAAGGTAGTAAGGCTGACTTCTTTTGGGGCATTTGTTGAAATTGCTCCGGGTGTGGATGGCCTGGTTCATATAAGTGAGATGAGTCATACAAAAAGAGTACTCAGATCCGAAGATGTTGTTCAAAAAGATGAAATGGTCCAGGTGGTGATAAAATCAATTGATATGGACTCTAAGAGAATTTCATTGAGTATTAAGGATGCTCTCGGCGATCCATGGACAGGAATTTCCACCAAATATGAACTAAATTCCATTGTTCAGGGGATTCTTGAAAAAAAAGAGCAGTTTGGTCTTTTTATCAATCTTGAACCAGGGGTGACAGGTTTAATGCCGGCATCTAATATTAAAAGTGCTGCAGATTCATCGGATTTTGAAAAATTAAAACCAGGAGATTCTGTCTCTATAATGATCCAGGCAGTTGATGAAGATTTAAGAAGAATCACATTTACCTCACCGGATCAAAAAGAGGGGGATAACTGGAAACAGTTTGCAAACAGCAAAAAATCACAATCTCTTGGAACAATGGGGGATTTGCTCAAACAAGCAATGGAAAAGAAGAAGTAATTTACAATCCAGCCTTGTCTGTAAATCTATTAATTACGATTAATTCAACATTTATTTACTGTTTATTAACCGCCTGCCGGACAACCTCCATGGCAAGAATTTCTGCTGCATCAACAGTGTTTATAGATGTTTTTCCCTTAAGAATACTAAGTTCAGTGCAGGCAATAATTGCAGTATTAACCCCTTTCTGTAAAAGGTTATCACAAACCTGTGCATAATCATTTTGTACTTTGGAATCCATATTCCTTTTTTTTATCTCTTTGATAACTTTTAAAAGGATGGCCTGATGATCAGGGTCAGGCCAGACATCCTGAATCTCAAATTGTGCTAAGTTTTTTGAATAAAGTTTGGTAATTTTAACAGCAGTGGAAGCAAGTATTCCAATCTTATTTTTGGTTCTGTTTTTGGTTTTATTTCCGGTTTGATCCAGGGTTTGATTATTGTCAGAAAAATTAGTTTTCACATGATTGCACACAAGATCAATAAGATTGATTACAGGAATATTCACCGCACTTTGAATTATATCATAATAATAGTGGGCAGTGTTGCAGGGAATTGCAAGAAAATCAGCACCCCATGATTCAAGTCCTTTTGCCATGTCAGCAATAAAAGGCCCTGGATCAATCCCATCTTTATCAATAATGGCTTTTATTCTGGAAGGTATTTTTGGATTATTATCCACAAGACACCTGATATGATCAATATCTTCCATATCTCTATCTTCAGGGGCCGGTGTAAGACGAAGAATACGCTGCATAAGATCAATGGTGGCTTCCGGCCCCATCCCTCCTATGATACCCACTGTTTTTTCAGCCATATATATTCTCCTAATATCTGAGTGACAAAAATGTTTTTAAATGTAAATTTGTCCATATTCAAATTGTAAAATTTTGTAGCAACGCAGAAGATGAACAAGTTTACATATAGAGACCTTTGAATAATGTTCAATTTTGTTTTAGTGCAAGGAAGATGAAAATTATAACCGGAGGAATACATTAAGTATTTTGAGGATTATAATTTTCATCTTCCGTGGCAGTTGGGCAAAAGGGGATGTTATTCACAGGTCTCATCCAAACTATCTGAAACTGTCCATATATGCATATAGAGCAGGAGACCCGCCAGTATGCAGAAAAAGTATATTTGAGCCCTTTGGGAAATGACCCTTGCGAATAAGATCAATAAGGCCCGCAGCGGTTTTCCCTGAATAGACAGGATCAAGAAGAATACCTTCGGTTCTGGCAAAAAGTTTTACAGCTTCCACCATGGAATCTGTTGGAATAGAGTAGCCATCTCCTACATATTCATCAAAGCAGACAATATCTTCACGTGTAATATTTCCTTTAATATCAAGCTTTTCAGCAGTTTCAACAGCAAGGTTATACACTTTTTCTTCCTTCTCTTCTTTTGACTGAGAAACATTAATGCCGGTGATGGGAATACCCATGTTTCCACCTATCATACCGGCAACCATTCCTGCATGGGTTCCTGCAGAACCGGAAGGAAGAATAATATGGTCAATATCAAGGTGCATATTATTTAGCTGATTCATTGTCTCTTCTGCACAGGCTGCATACCCGAGAGCTCCAATTGCATTGGAAGCGCCTATTGGGATTAAGTATGGATTTTTCCCTTCTGCCTTAAGAGTTTGAGCCTTTTTTTCCATGGCAGCAGTTGTATCGGTTCCGCCTGGCACAACTTCAATGCTTTTTACTCCAAGAAGCTGGTATAAAAAATTATTACCGCTGGCCTCTTTGTTGTAGGTTCCTGCAACACGCTCTTCAAGGATTAAATGGCAGTCAAGATTTTCCTTTACCGACCATGAAAGTGTCAATCGGCAATGGTTGGATTGTATGGCACCACAGGTAATTATTGTATCAGCATTTTTTTTAAGGGCATCGGCAATACAGAATTCAAGTTTTCTGGTTTTATTACCTCCGGCTGATCCTGGAAGAAGGTCGTCACGTTTTACATAAAGATTAACATCTCCTCCAAGGGCTTTGGTTAATGAAGGTAAAAATTCAATGGGAGTCTGGCCCTGTATATATTGTCTTCTTGGGAATTTTGTAAAGTTCATGATATCTCCATTTATTGATTTGCTTTGATTTTAATGTTTTGTTTTTTACAGGATTGCTGTTTTTGTGAATATTGTTTTATAAAACTGCCTATTTCGTTAATTGCCTCTCTTCCTTCTAACAGATATTTCGCAAAATAATGCCATACATGAAACATCTCTTTCCAGATATCAAGTTGGACAACTGCATTGGCTTGCTCCAGTTTTTGTGCCAGGATTTTTGAATCATCAATTAAAACTTCATTTTCTCCTGTTTGAATAAGAAGAGGGCATATTCCTGAAAAATTATTGTTAACAGGAGATATCAAACTGTTTGATAAATCATCATGGTCAGTATAGAGCCGGGCAGTCTTTTTTAAGGCATCATGGGTCAGAAGAGGGTCCTTTTTTCTGTTCTCAATCAAGGAGTTGTTTTTGCATTCAAGATCAATCCAGGGTGAGAGCAATACAGTGCATACAGGCAGAGACCGGGCACTGTTCAACAGCATGGACAGGATGCCAAGGGCAAGGCCTGCTCCTGCAGAATCTGCAACAATGCTGATTTTGTATCCATCTTTATATCTGTTTGTCAGCCATTGATAGATGGTTTTTACATCTTCAAGCCCGGCTGGAAAAGGGTGTTCCGGGGCAAGCCTGTAATTGAAGATCAGAACTTTAGCCTTTGATGCAACTGCAATGCGTGATGCAAGGTCTCTATGGGATTTTATTGATCCTGCAATAAGCCCTCCGCCATGAATATACATGATGATATGTTTTTCATTGTGACATAGAGGCAGCAGCCATTGAGCTTCAATTCCATTAATATAAAATGATTCTGCTTTTACTGATTTATCAGGCTTAAAGGCAAGGGCGCTTTTCTCAAGAAGCTTTCTATAGTTTTCAATGCCAATGGAGTCAAAACTTGGACGTGACTTTAATTGCCTGAAAATAGCTGAGAGTACATGTGATCTTGTTTTACTCATGAGAAATCAAAGTCTTAAAATAAGCTCTTTCATGTCCCTGACAGCCTGTTCCATACCTGTAAGAATCGCTCTTGCAACAATACTGTGCCCTATGCTGAATTCATTGATCTCGTGAAGTCCGGCAAAATCTTTAATAGAGTTATAACATATTCCATGGCCTGCATTTACTTCAAGTTTTAATTTGTTACCAATTTTAACTGAATCAATAATTCTTATAAACTCTCTCTTTTTTTGTCTTTCTGTTTTTGCATCGCAAAAAGCCCCGGTATGAATTTCAATCATGTCGGCATCGATTTTATGGGCAATTTTTATCTGGTCAAGGTCAGGGTCAATAAATATGCATACATCAATCCCGGCACTTTTTAAGCTTGCTACAGTCTCCCTGACATTGTGTTCATGGGTGATCAGATCCAGCCCTCCTTCTGTGGATAACTCTTCTTTTTTCTCAGGAACAAGGGTTACGCAGTCTGGTTTTATATCAAGTGCAATTCCAAGCATTTCATTAGTAGCACCCATTTCAAGTATGAGTTTTGATTGTACTATTTTCCTTAAAAGCCTCACATCCCTCTCATTTATATGACGTCGGTCTTCTCTTAAATGAACAACAATTCCATCAGCCCCTGCTGTCTCGGCAGCCACAGCAGCTGCAATGGGTTCAGGATAATTAATTCCACGAGCCTCTCTTAAAGTTGCCACATGATCTACATTTACAGCGAGGTGAGCCATTTTTTGTATTCCTCCATTTAGAATATATTCAAATCATGATTATCTTCAATTTGTCTTAAAAGCTCAAGGCTTTTCTCTTCCATTTTTCCGGCATCACTCTTACTTACTTCATGATCAAACCCGATTAAATGTAGGATTCCGTGAATTAAAAGCTGTGAGATCCTTTCTGCAAGTCTTATATTGGCAGTTTTTGCCTCTTTTTGTGCTGTTTCACAGGAAATTACAATATCTCCGAGAAGCCCTGGTGTAATATCGCCAAATTGGCCTTCATGCATGGGGAAAGCCAGAACATTGGTGGGTTTGTCAACTTTTCTGTATCTTTTGTTGAGCTGTCGAATTTGATCATTATCTGTAATCACCACAGAGATTTCATGGGCATCACAACCCAAGGCGCTTAAGATCTGTTTTGTCTTTTGCCTTATTATATCCGTTGGTATTCTCTTTTTTTGCTGATTGTCTATCAGTATCTCCATATGTTCCATTTTTCTCTTTTTTCTTTTTTTCCTTGTTTTTACCCTGATTTTTTCCAGAGAATTGAGCTGGATATTCTATACGGCTGTGATAAATACTGGTTAAAATATTATTAAAACTTTTGGCAATCTGGTGAAGATCTTTTAAGGTCAGCTCACACTCTTCCAACTGCCCGTCTGCAAAAATATCATTAATCAACTCTTTTACCCGTCCCTTTATTCTTGAAGGGGTGGGACGTTCAAGCGCCCTGACTGCCGCCTCAACAACATCTGCAAGCATGACAATACCGGTTTCTCTGGTTTGGGGCTTGGGGCCTGGATATCTGAAATTTTCTTCTTTTACTGAAGTATTACCGCTTTTTAAACTTTTGTGATAAAAATATTTAATCAGGGAGGTGCCGTGATGTTGTGTGATTACTTCAATGATTTCATTGCCGAGTCTGTTTTCTTTTGCAAGCCCAACACCTTTTTTTACATGTCTGATTAAAATAAGTGCTGACATGGAAGGCGACAGCTTATCATGTCTGTTTTTTCCATCTGCCTGGTTTTCAATAAAATATAATTTCTGATCCAGTTTTCCAATATCATGATAATAGCTCATAACCTTTGCTTTAAGACCGCTTGCGTCTATTGACGATGCAGCTGCTTCTGAAAGGGTTGCCACTATAACGCTGTGGTTATATGTACCAGGGGCTTCAAGCATAAGCCTTTTTATCAGGGGCTGATCAAGATTTGAAAATTCCAGGAGTTTGTAGTCAGAAGTATAGTCAAAAATAATTTCAATCAAAGGTGCAAAACCAATGGTTATTGTTGCTGCAAAAAGACCGCCGCAAAAGGCCATAGCCACCTCTTTTGTAAGGATAATAATATCTGGTTGTGTAAGCGAATAAAATCCAAGCGATACAGCAAGGGCAGCATTGAATGCTGCAAGTTTAAAACCAGCTATAATAAAGTTTTTCCGTTCCTGGTTCTCTTTGACCCAGAAAGCCGCTGTAATGCTTGATAAAAAGAAAAAAATAAAGACCTCAAAATTGCCGGAAAATGCAAGGCTTGTTAATAACGAGAGAATAAGTGCAAAAAACAGAGCAATATCAAACCCCAGGAACAGACATGTAATCATTGCTGCTGCCGGAATAGGTATAATCATGAAAAAGGATATTGATGATAGATCCCAGGCAATACCTGAGCTTGTGGATTGAGCAACATAGGTTGAAAGTTTGGCAAAGGCGATATAGAGGGCAAGCCCCGATGATAGAAAAAGCATATGTTTATTATGATCTTTTTGCAGTTTTTTGTGATCTTTTAAAAAGAGAATATAAACTACAAGTATAGAAAAAAAGGTGATTAAAGCCATCCCAATACTTGAAATCAGGACATTTTTTTCTTTGACCTGTGATTGAAGGGTTATCAATTTAATCAGGTGAACTTTATCTACACGTTCTCCTTCCCTTAAAATCATCTCCCCGGCTTTAATTTTATATAAAATAGGCTTTATACCGGATTCAGCTTCCAGGATTCTTTTTTCTGTCTCATTTTTGTTTAGAGTAATATTGGGCTGGAGCAGCCTTTGACACAGGTCAACAATCAGGTTGGAAAGATTGTAGTTGATACCCTTTAAAATGGGCTGGCCTTCAATACGCACCATTGCGTCAGCCTGGACTGTGCTGTAAAAGACTTTTAAATTATTGACAGTTCTCTCTTTTTTGGAGCCTATGGTTTTCAGAATGATTCCCTTGTGTGCTTCATTCAAAAGGATCTCTTTGTTTGCCACAATACCATTTGTAAGAATTTTGTTAATTATGGTTTTAATTTTTATGGTAATATCAAGAGAGAATTGATGCTTGTGAAAAATAGAGTAGGCTCCCTTGCTGATCTTAATTCCGAGTTTTTCCTCAAATGCCGGTTTGGTATCCAGTATAATGGCAAATGTCGGGTCTGGTTCCTGATCATTTTTTTCAGCCCGCATAAAAAGTTGTCTTGGAATTTTCATTGCTGCATTAATATTGGATGTGATGGTTTTTAACAGGTTGGCATCAAAATCATATACACTTTTAACAGAATCTTTGACCTCATTTTTTTTAAGGTTTGTGGCCTTTTTGTCTTCAACTAAAAAGTTTCTCGGCGCTTTGATATCCTTGTTTGCTATATCTCCAATATAATAAGAGTAGGATGTTTTAAACTGCCTGGGATAATTGGTGATTGTAAAGGCAATAGTGATAAGAATTAATATAATCCACAACACTGAAGGCGATGTCAATAAGAACTCTTTTATCTGCTGGAGATTACTGTTTTTGTATTTTTTCATATGCGTCTATAATATTTGATACAAGTTTATGCCGGACAACATCATGTTTTGAAAAATATATAAATTCAATACCTTTTATATTGATTAAGATTTTCTTGGCTTCAATCAAGCCTGATTTTTTTCCTGCTGGCAGATCTATCTGGGTAATATCTCCGGTTACAATTGCTTTTGATCCATATCCTATTCGGGTTAAAAACATTTTCATCTGTTCTGAAGTTGTGTTTTGCGCTTCATCCAGAATAATAAAAGCATTATTCAGTGTTCTGCCGCGCATAAAAGCAAGGGGGGCAATTTCAATGGTTTCCTGTGCAATAAGTGCTCTTGCCTTTTCAAAGTCCATCATGTCATAAAGGGCATCATATAAAGGGCGAAGATAAGGAGTGATCTTCTCGGAAAGGTCTCCCGGTAAAAAACCCAGAGCTTCACCAGCTTCAACAGCAGGTCTTGTCAAAACGATTCTTTTAACTTCACCTTTTGAAAAAGCAGCCATTGCCATTGCCATGGCAAGATAAGTTTTTCCGGTTCCAGCAGGACCTATGGAAATTATGATATCATTTTTAAGTATTGCTTTAACATAATTTTGCTGGGAAGGATTGCGTGGCGTAATTGTTTTCTTCTGGACTGTTTTAAATACTGAAGTTAGAAAGATCTCTTTTAAAGGAGTGCCATTATTGGCTTTAATTGTATTTATTGCTGCATCAATATCAGCTTCTTCAAGGGAAAAATTGTTTTCGAGAAGATGATAAAGTTCCTTGATCAGGGTTTCAGCAAGTAAGACTTCTGCCGGGTTACCATCAACCAATAGTGTGTTGCCACGTGTGTTGATATTTACTTTAAAGGCATCACATATTTTATCTAAGTTATTGTTATGCTGTCCATAAAGTTCCTGGGCAAGTGCAATATTTTGAAGTTTGATACTCTTCATGGTTTACAGGGTGCAATTTATTTGTTTAAAGGTCAATAAAAATCTTGACTAAAAAACCTCTATATTGTTATTGAAAAAGCGCCTTAATAAAAATTTAAATGGAGACCTTTAAAAATTATGAATGCTTTTGATATAGTAATAATTGTTATTATTTCATTTTGCCTGATACGTGGGGCATTTAAAGGGCTCATAGGGGAAATTTCAGGAATTATAGGTGTTGTTGCTGCATTTTACGGGGCATACACCTATTATCCTATGATAACCGTATATGGGGAAAAGTGGATTGAAAATTCTGTTATCAGGAATATTCTTGCATTTTTTCTCATATTTTGTGCTGTTTTAATTGTTACCGGTTTTGTCGCTTTACTGATTCGTAAACTTTTAAATCTTGTTTTTCTCGGATGGGTGGATAGAACTTTTGGCTTTATTTTTGGCGCGGCCAAAGGAGTGCTGATTATGGCAGTCATCTTTATAATGATTACAAGTTTTTTCCCAAAAAACCCCGATTTTCTAACTACTTCAAAACTTTCTCCCTATGTTGCAAAGGTATCTGAAGCCATGACTGTTTTTGTTTCCAAAGATACCAGAAAAGATTTTTTAAAAAAAATGGAAAAGATTAAAACTTGGAAACTATAGACAGACTTTTTAACATTATAAAAACCCTGAGAAGTGAAAACGGATGTGCCTGGGATAAGAAGCAAACCCCTGAAACAATGTGGAAATGTCTTGCTGAAGAAGTCTATGAGCTTGAAGAAGCAATTGTAAAAAAGGATTTACAAAACATCTGTGAAGAGTTGGGAGATGTTTTGTTTCAGTTTATTTTTATTATGGAAATTTTTCAAGAACAAGGGGACTTTACCTTTTCCGATGTTGTGGGAGAGGTTGCCAAAAAAATGATTAACCGCCATCCTCATGTCTATGGAGATGCATTAATATCAACAAAAGAAGAGTTGGACAGGCAGTGGGATACAATTAAAACTGAGGAGAAAAAGAATAACGGCCGAAAAAGAGTATCTGCACTTGACAGTGTTCCCAAGGGAATGCCGTCTTTGATGCGTGCGTTAAAAGTATCAAAAAGTGTCGTCAAAGAAGGGTTTGACTGGAATGATATCCATGGGATACTGAACAGTGTCAAAGATGAAATCAGAGAATTTGAGTCAGCTCTGGAATCGGGAAATCAGGATGAGGCATCCATGGAATTTGGAGACATCTTGTTTACACTTGTCAATGTTGCAAGATCTGCACAGTTTCATCCGGAAACAGCTCTTGCCCGTTCTACTGCCAAATTTGAGGGTAGATTCAGAGTGATGGAAAAAGAGTTAAAGCAAAAAAATATTAAACTTGCAGATCTGTCAAGGGATAAAAAAGATTTGTTCTGGAGCCGGGCAAAGCAATCCTATAAAAGATAACCCAGTTAGGTAAGTTTTACTTTTAAATAAAAGAGAAGAGAGTTGATATTTTTATGGGTTTGGGCCTCCATGTAACTCCATATTGCTATCAGCATTTTTTCTGGCAAGCTCAGCCATTCTATGGACAATAAATTTTGAGTCTTCTACAGACAAGGTATGGATTGTTTTTTGATTGTTTTTATCAATCTTAGTATATGTGAACTGATTTTTTTCTTTGGTAAAATTGATATTTTTATCGACCTCTTTTTCAATCTGTCTTGTGATCTTTTCTTGAGTTTTTTCTTTGGGATCTTCAGTTATAATCCTGTCCACGATATTTGAAGCAACTTTATCAATAATTGCCTGTCGTTTGTCCTCAGGGGAGATAGTTATACTGCCAGCGGAAATTTTATTTGTATTGGCAAATTTATTTTTGTCCAGTATTTTGCCCTGACTCAGCTGTTTTGAATAAACTTTCAGGACATTTTGTATTTGATGTGATGGTATCTGCATATAATTTTCTCCTCAAACTTGTTTGTTGGTTTGAGAGATTAAAACTTCAGCTTTTTTTTTAATCATCAAAATTTCCATCAGGCCCTTTATCACTGGTGATTTTAGAAGCTTTTTCAATTATTTTTTCTTTTGTCCACTCATTTTTATTTTCAATCTTTTGCGTATTTAAACCAGGGGCATGGGATCTGTTCTTTAAAATTTCATCAATTACTATGGATGCAGTATCTGTGGTGTTAAATACATCTGTTAAAAGGTTGAATACAAAATCTTCAACATCCTTTGCCATTCTGTCACGGATTTTTTTGGGCTGTACCAGACATCTGCTTTCAAATGGAAGATTCAGTTTTTTAAAGTCACCACCCTTTAGGTTATTATCTTTTGCAAAGGTAAGCATCTCTTCCCATAAATCTTGTGTAACTCCTCTGCCTTTCTGTTTTATAAAATTTCCGTTTTCAAGGATTGCATTGCCATAATCATTGACTTTAACACCCCAGGAAATCATCTGCAGGGCTGTTGCCACATTTGCTTTGGTTGTCCTGGTTTTTGATGTTATTTCACGAAGTCGTTGAGAGTTGTTGCCAGAGGTACCATGCTGGGCTCCTGAAATATTGTATTTTTCAAGAGCCTCATGGATTTGAGCAGTCAGTTCAACATTGATTCCACTGTCACTTTCTTCAATTCCATGGGTTGTACCATTGTTCAGGGCGATCCAATTGGGAAAAATGTTATGGGCGTTAAGCCCCTGGATAAGAAAGAGAGCCTCTTGATCAGTTGACAGCCCAAGTTTACCTTTTATTTCACCAACCTCTGTTTCAAGACCTGCCCAGTCAGGAATATAATTGTATAATTCTAAATTTGCCAAAAGATTCTGGTCATCCGGCATGTGAGAAGCGTCAACGGCAATTGATGTAATACCAGCATCAAACAGAGAGCTGATTTCCGGTTTTGCAGGTTCAATGTCCTCAGGCTTTTTAATACCAAAATGGTCTGCATGAATTGCAACAGGAATGGTAATGCCAAGTTCATTCATAAAAGCATCTGTCTGTCTTGCAATATTCCACAGATTTACTGCGCAGTACGCATTTGTGCCTCCTTCTGATCTGGCAATTTCAACAATAATAGCTGCATCAGCACGTTGAGCAGCTGCAAGAGCGCCTCGTATGACAAAAGAGTTGCGGCCGTTGGCAGCTATGGTCATGCATCTGCCTTTAATTAGCATGGCCTGGTCTATATATTTCCCACTGACAAGAAGTGCTTTTGAGTTGGGGAAAAGTTTTTTTATTGTAGGAGGCCTGCCAATGTCAATTGCATTTTTAAAGTCTGAAGAGTATTTAAATGGTTTTGTCATAGAACCCTCTCTGAATTGTTTAATATTTAACGAACAGAGTACATTTTTTCATGAAAATCATTTAAAATCAAGAATTTTTAAATAATGAGTTATCATTCATGGCGATTTGTTTTGAAAAAAACAGATATATTTTTTTATAATTTATACTGATCGTATGTAACTATTTGAAAAATAATGTTAAATTAATTTAAAGAATAAATTATAATTATTATTAACAACTTGACATTTTTAAAATTCTTTAGTTAAATAATGAATTATTATTCATTTATAACAGAAGAAGGTGGAATAACTTTGTCAAAAATCAGATCAGGTTTGCAAAAAAACAAATCAGAAAAATATAATAAAATTTTGCAGAGTGCAGGAGCAGTATTTGCAGAATACGGGTTTCATAAAGCCACTATATCACAGATAGCAGCACAGGCCGGTGTTGCCGATGGGACATTGTATCTCTATTTTAAAAATAAAGAGGATATTCTTTATCAGTTTGTAAATTTTAAAACAGATGTAGTGTTTAATAAAATGCATTCTGCTGTGAAAAAAGGTAAAACAGCAGAAGAAAAATTGCAGTATCTAATCAGGTGTCACCTTGCAGAATTTCAGAACGATAAAAATATGGCAATTATTTTTCAGTCAGAGGTAAGATATCTAAGGGGCATTGAATCCCAGATAAAAGATATATCAAAAATGTATCTGGACCTGTTGTCTGATATTATTGAACAGGGACAGATTGAAGGAAGCATGCGCCAGGATCTTTTTGTAGGTCTTGTTAAAAGGTTTATCCTGGGTGCTGTGGAAGGTGTTATCAATACCTGGGTGTCTGCCGGTGGCAGGTATGATCTGGTCTCCATGGCTGACCCTCTTGTGGAACTCTATCTCTCAGGTGTCCAGGGGCGCTAAATTAAATACAGCAGATGAATGGTATATATTAGTTAAATATGGCTTTTTGCTTGACGAGTTCCTCTATGTTTATTAGATTTTGATGTTTTTGTTTTTAAGGTAAAAATATTTGGGAGGCAAGGCAGTATGACTTCAATAGTTGGTCCAGCAAGTTTTAAATTTTTCGGGATATTTCCCTCAATGATATTTTCATTCATTATACCTGTTATCGGGGTAGGTTTGTTTGCATATATAATGGCAAGACGTTTAGCCCCCCTTTTAAGGGCAAATCCTGACAACAGGTTTGATCACATTGGCCAGAGAGTTAAAAATCTTATTATTGTCTGGCTGGGGCAGATCAGGCATCCCAGATATATGCTGGCAGGTGTTCTGCATATTTGTATTTTCTTTGGTTTTCTTGTTTTGTCCATACGCTCTACCTCCCTTGTAATTGTAGGCTTTTCCGATGGATTTGTCCTCCCCGGGTTTGGAGGTTCTCTTGGCAGCATCTACAATTTTTTCAAAGATTATGCAGCAACTGTTGTACTTGTTGCCTGTATAATTGCTGCTGTTAGAAGGGGAATTTTAAAGCCTGAACGATATGCAGTTCCTGAAAAATATGGCCACGACCATACAGCAGAAGCTGTTTTTGTGCTCGGTATTATTTCAGTACTGATGATTTCCGAAAGCCTTTTTGAAGCATCACAGGTTGTTAGTGAATCCCGGTTTACAGACCATGCCCATTTTCTGGCTCCCTTGTCACTTGTCTGGATATTCAGGGCAATTTTAACATCAGCTTCACAAAATGTTCTCCAGGGACTTCATATCTTTGCATATTTTGTACACGATATTACATTTTTCTTTTTCCTTTGCTTTTTACCCCTTGGAAAACATTTCCATGTAATTACATCTATTTTTAATGTGTTTTTCATGCGGGTCAAAAAAGGGAATATCAAACCTGTTATGCATGGAGTTACAGATGAGCAGTTAGATGACCTTGAGTCCTTTGGCGTTAAAAAACTTGAGGATTTTACCTGGAAACACATGCTGGATTTTTACTCATGTGCAGACTGCGGCAGATGTTCAGATCACTGTCCGGCCGATGCAGTGGGTCGTCCACTGTCTCCAAGGTTTATAACCATTAAAGCAAGGGATTTAATGTTTAAAAATTATCCGCTTACAGGAGAAATTTATAAAAGCAATTTACTGGTGGAAGATATTTATACAGAAGATGAGATCTGGTCTTGTACTACCTGCGGCGCTTGTGAGCAGGAGTGTCCTCTCGGGATTGAATATATTGATAAAATGGTCGATTTGCGTCGTGGTATGGTTGATGAAGGGATGGTCCCCCAATCTTTGCAGAAACCATTAAAGGCCCTTGAAAAAAGAGGCAACCCTTACGGGAAAATGGAGAAAAAGAGAGCAGACTGGGCCAATGATAAAGAATTTAAAGAAAATCATAAAATTAAAGATCTGTCTGATAAAAAGAGTAAAGCAGATACCCTGTTTTTTGTGGACAGCATTACATCCTATGATGATAATATTCAGGATATTGCAAGACGTACATCAATTATTCTTGAAAAAGCAGGAGTTGATTTTGGAATTCTTGGTAAAAAAGAGAAGGATAGTGGAAATGAGGTTATCCGGTTTGGTGAGGAGATGCTTTATCAGGAATTAAAAGAGCAGAATTCAGAAGCTATCCTTGATACTGGTGTGACACAGATTGTAACTGCTGACCCGCATGCTTACAATGCATTGAAAAATGATTATGGCAATCTTCCGCCTGTTAAACATATCAGCCAGGTGGTTGCTCAAAAAATTGCTAAAGGCGAGCTTGATCTTAAGCCCTGTCTCGATCCTGATAAGGTCTATGTGTATCATGATCCATGCTATCTTGGACGTCATAATGATATTTATGAAGATCCAAGAGAGGCGCTTGATGCCATTGACGGCTTGACAAGAGTAGAGCTTGAAAAAAGCCGTGATAGATCCTTTTGCTGCGGCGGCGGTGGATTGATGCTTTTTTATGAACCGGAAGAAGAGACAAGAATGGGGGTTTTAAGGGTTAATATGGCTGCCGAGATAGGAGCAACTGTTATTGTAACAGCTTGTCCTTTCTGCCTGGTAAATATTCAGGATGCAATCAAGGTTGCTGGAAAAGAGGGAGAAATTGAAGCTCTTGATTTTACAGAACTAATAGAGCAGCACCTGTTATAAAAGAATTTTGAATGTTGATTTTTTAAGTTTCTGACCTTTAGGTTATTCTCAGGTTTTGGAATTTATACCTCTAAATAATGAGTGGCACCTTAAATTCAAAATTAATAATTACAAATTAGAAATTAAAACAAAGGAGGCAATAATGGAAATTTTGGTATGTGTAAAGAGAGTACCAGATACTGCTGAGAATGAGTTTGAGCTCAACAGTGCGGGCAATGATCTTGATCGTGATGATCTGGTTTATTCTGTTAATGAGTGGGATAACTATGCAGTTGAAGAGGCAATTCAGATTGTTGATAAACTGGGTGGAAATGTAACAGTTATTACTGTTGGTGATGATGAATCAGAAGAGGTATTAAGGCGTGAAATGGCCATGGGTGCCAATGATGGTATTCTGCTGTCCGATGATGCTTTTGAAGGATCTGATGGCAGGGGTATTGCTGCAATTCTTAAAGCAGAAGTTGAAAAAGGCAGTTATGATCTGATTATGACCGGTGCCCAGGCTGATGAGGGTGCAGCACAGGTTGGTGGTATACTGGCTGCAATGCTGGATATGCCATATGCATCCCTTGTAAATAAAATTGAACCGGGTGAAGGCAAAATTACAGTGGGAAGAGAAATTGAGGGTGGAAACCAGGAGATGAATGAAATTGATCTTCCTTGTGTCCTTTCAATTCAGACAGGTATCAATGAACCCCGTTATGTGGGAATCCGCGGTATCAGAAAGGTTGCCAAAGTTGAAATTCCGGTAAAAAGTGCTGGAGACCTTGGTATTGATGCCGGCAGTGTTGGTGAAAGCGGAGCTAAAACAAAAAGAGTAGATTATTTTGTACCAGATATGGGAGAGGGAGCAGAGATGCTTGAGGGCTCCACAGGTGAGATTATTGAAAAGCTGATTGAAAAGCTTAAAGCAAAAGGAGGGCTTTAAATCATGACACAGATTTATGCATATATTCCACATACTAATGGGGTTGCAGCAGATGCAGCACTGGAGTTTCCTTCTGCTGCCAAAAAGATTGATGATGGAGCATCTGTCACTGCTGTTGTAACAGGTTCTGGCGCTGATCTTGATAAAGTTGCTGAAAGCATGACTTCCACATATTCACAGGTAATTAAAATTGATAATGCAGACCTTGCATATCCCAATGCAGAGATTGTAAGAAAAGCTCTGATCAATATTATTCCTGCAGATGCAATTTTTCTTGCTGTCCATGATACTTTCAGCATGGACCTTGCACCTGGTTTGTCTGTTAAAATGGATTCAGCTTATGCTGCTGATATAGTTGATTTCGAAGGTGTTGACGGTACAAATTTAAAAGCTATTCGTCAGGAGCTTGGTGGAGCGGTGAATATTCATGTAAACATTGATATATCTTCAGGCGCTGTCATTACTGTCAGACCAGGATCATTTGCTCCTGTTGAAGATGGTTCTGCAGGCGGAGCAGTTGAAGATAAATCCGGCGATGCAGGTGATCTGTCAGCAAAAAGAAAATTCCTTGAAATTGTTGAAGCAGAAGTAGGTGATGTAGATATTACCAAATCAGATGTACTGGTATCCATTGGACGTGGTATTGAAGATGAAGAGAATATTGAAATCGCCCAGGAACTTGCCGAGGCAATGAAGGCAGTTGTTTCATGTTCAAGACCAATTGTAGATGCAAAATGGCTTGAAAAATCAAGACAGGTTGGAACATCCGGACTGACAGTTAAACCAAAAGTCTATCTGGCCATGGGTATCTCAGGTTCTTTCCAGCACATGGGCGGTGTGAAAGGCAAGCCTTTTATTGTTGCTGTAAATAAGAATCCCAAGGCTCCTATTTTTCAGGTGGCTGATGTTGGAATTGTAGAAGATATCCTTGATTTTATGCCTGAACTTGCAGAAGCAATTAATGATCTTTAAGTAAGAAATTAAGTAATACATCAAAAAAAGGGTATTGTGCACAGGTGCAATGCCCTTTTTTAATTTATGAATGAGGCATTCAAATGAAAATTAACAAAATGGATCATATCTGTATTGCAGTGAAAAATCTTGATGAAGCTCAAAAAGTATGGGGTCCGGTATTGGGCAAATCCAAACCAGATATCAAATACATTGATGAATCTGAAAAAATTAAGGTAGCCAGATACTGGCTCGGAGATGTTGGTTTTGAGCTGATGGAATCTACAGCTCCGGACGGGAAAGTTGCCCAATTTATTAAAAAAAGAGGAGAAGGAGTAATGTTGATCAGCTTTAACATCAACAATACCCGTGAATCAATGGATGAGCTAAAGCAGAAAGGTTATCCTTTTATTGGCGGCCCACGCCCGTTTAAAGGTTGTGAGTTTGCATTTATCCATCCTAAAAAAATGAACGGGGTTTTACTGGAACTTATTGATTTTAAAGGTACAGAATTTGAGGAAAAGTAAGGAAATCAATATGTTACGTTTTTTTGAAAATCAGGGTCTTCGGTTTAAAATACTTGCTGGATATATATCAATATTTATTGTGACTTCATTGATAGGTGGGGGAATCATATATTTTCAGTTCAAATCAACAATTACTAAAAATATTCAAAACGAACTGAACAACACAACAAGCATTGTACTGAATATGGTTAGAACTGCAGCAAATGTTTCAATTAAAAATTATCTAAGAGCAGTATGCGAGAAAACCAAACAGAACATAGAACACATTTATCAAAGATATAAATTAGGACAAATTACCGAGGCAGAAGCCAAAAATGAAGTTAGAAAAATTATTTTCTCACAAACCATCGGCAAAACCGGTTATATTTATTGTGTCAACAGTAAGGGCGTTCCAATAGAGCATCCAAATCCTGATGTTGTAGGGAGAGAGGATTGGGTTCATTTCTCTTTTGTAAAGGAGATAGTTAAACGTAAAGAGGGATATCTGGAGTATGACTGGAAAAATCCGGGGGAAGAAAATTTCAGATCAAAAGCCCTTTTTATGAGCTATTTTGAACCGTGGGACTGGATTATTTCCGTGTCAACATATTCAGATGAACTTAAAGGGTTGATAAATGTAGATGATTTTCGGGAGAGTATCCTTGCTTTAAAATTTGGTAAAACCGGTTACACATATGTTATTGACAGCAAAGGAAATATAATTATTCATCCAGAGCTTCAAGGCAATTATTTTGATGTTCAAGATGGTGATGGGAATTATTTTGTTCGGGAAATATCACGGTTAAAGACAGGACATCTTACCTATTCATGGAAAAATCCTGATGAAAAAACTTTTCGAAAAAAAATTGTTATCTTCAATTATTTGCCTGAACATGACTGGATTGTGGCATCTTCCGGGTATTTAGATGAATTTTATTCAATACTTAAAATAGTTAAAGAAATTGTTATAGTCAGCGTTCTCATAATGTTAACGCTCATGCTTTTGACTTCATTTTGGTTAAGCACATTGATTATCCAACCCTTAAAGGCATTAATGAATCAATTTTCCATAGGGGCTTCAGGAGACTTAAGCATGCGGGTGCCGGTAAAATCAACCGATGAAATAGGTCTGCTTTCATTATATTTTAATAATTTTATGAAAAAACTTGAAACTTATAATGCAAATTTAAAAACTGAAATATCCAAACACCAGTTAACGACCAATGCTCTGCGGAACAGTGAATGGAAATATAAATCCATTCTTGGACGTATTCATGAAGGGTATTTTGAATTGGATTTAAATGGAAATTTTATATTTTTCAACTTTTCCATGTTACGCATTTCTGGATATTCTAAAAAAGAACTTTCCCGGAAAAATATTAAAGAGTTGGTTGATTTAAAAAATTCAGACGGGTTTATAGATATTATTGAAGAGATGGATGTCCCTCGACAAAAAAGCAGGATAGTTGAATGGGAATTGATCAAAAAAGATTTATCAACATGTTTTACAGAAACATCCATATCCATGCTGTCAGATAGAAAAAGAAATCAAATCGGTTTTGAGGGAGTTGTAAGGGATGTTACCCAGAGGGTTCAATCCCAGAAAGAGCTTTTGTTGTCAGAAGAGATGTTTTCAAAAGCATTCCAATGCAGCCCCAGTGGTATGTTTTTGGCCAATATTGAAAATGGAAAAATGATCAATGTAAATGAGAGCTTTTTACATTTTACAGGATATGAGTCAGCAGAGATTTTGGGAAAAAACCTGATGGATCTTGATTTTTTCAGGAATAAAAAAGAGGGTCAACGACTGCTCAAATTGTTTAAAAGTGAAAAAAGCCTTAGAAACCATGAAATTGAATTTTGCAAGACCACAGGAGAAATCCGTCAGGGAATAATTTCAGCTGAAGTTCTGGAAATAAGGGAGGACATGAGTATTCTTGTAGCACTTGAAGATCATACAAAAGCACGGCATCTTGAAAAAGAATTCCTGGAGATGAGTGAAAAAGTTCAACAAAAAATTGCTTTTTATCTGCATGATGATCTTTGCCCCCAGCTGATAGGCATAGAAGTGTTAACTGAGATATTAAAACAAAAATTAAAAAAGGAATTACCAGAGTCTGCAGAGGCTGCTGATAAAATAAAAATACTTATTAAAGACTCCATCCAAAAGACCAGGCTCATTTCCCGTGGGCTTTGCTCGGTGGATATCGTTACTCACGGTTTTGACTCATCACTATCTGAGCTGGTAGGATATGTGGAAGATGTGTTTGGCATAATCTGTCATTTGGAGTGTGACAATTCTAACCCATTTACAGACAATGCAATTGCTTCCCATGCCTATTATATTGTTCATGAAGCGGTTCACAATGCCATAAAACATGCAAATGCAAAAAATATTTTCATCCGGTTTTCAACCCGCAAACGAAAAAGTACCCTGATTGTTAGAGACGATGGAAAAGGTATCTCTTATCCGGTCAATGGCAAAGGAATGGGATTGAAAATAATGAACTACAGAGCAAGAATGATAAATGCCTCTCTTGATATAAAGAGATGTCCCAAGGGTGGAACCATGGTAATATTTGAAATGGAAAGTGATATTAAAAAATTAAATAAGGATTGATTTCCAATATGTCCCTTAAAAAAAAGATACTGATTGTAGAGGATCACCCTATTTTTAGAATGGGTATGTGCGAACTTATAAATCAGGAAGAAGATCTTGTTGTCTGCGGTAGTGCAGAAGATGTGTCCAAGGCTAAAGCCCTCATCAAATCAGAACAGCCTGAACTGGTAATTCTTGACCTTTCCCTTAAGAATAGTAACGGGATGGAATTGCTCAGGGATCTCACCAATTATCATAAACATATTTATGTTCTTGTGTTATCAATGCACGAAGAATCACTCCATGCTGAACGATGCCTTCTTGCCGGAGCAATGGGGTATGTGATGAAGCACGAAGCCATAGAATCTGTGATTAAGGCAATAAGACAAATATTTGACGGGAAAAAATATATCAGCCATAGAATTATGGAAAATCTGGTGAATAAGCTTGGAGATAAGTCAGCACAGGGACAGGATTCGCCGGTACAAAGCTTGACAGATCGTGAACTGGAGATATTTCAGATGATTGGCAAAGGATTCTCTTCCGGGCCAATAGCGGTGCAGCTGAATTTGAGCGTTAAAACTATTGGTGCACATCGGGAACGTATTAAGCAGAAACTTGGTTTGAAAACCAGCAGTGAAATGGTCCGGTACGCAGTACTCTGGCTGGAAACGGATCTGTGCTGATTCTCAGATATATTTAAAGGTCATAGGTGATTTACCTATAAATCTTTAGGTTTTTTTTATAATAAATTAGTTACATTACTGATTTACAATTAAAATTGAATGTTTTAGTGTGTTAATTGAGGTACTGATTTTTTTCCGGTTGATACTTTTATCAAAAGTTTACTATTTTTAACCCGAAACAAGGAGGATTGACAATGAAATTTTCAAAATTTTTTACCGTATGCATGCTGCATGCTCTTTTATTCTTTTTTATCTTTACGCCAGGTGTATGGGCTAAAAAACCAATCGTTATTGGTGTTCCCACTTCAATTGGTTTTTTAGAGGGCAAGGAGTGTCTGAAATCAGTTCAACTTGCTGTTGAAGAAATTAATGAAAAAGGCGGCGTAAAGGTTGGAAATGAAAGCAGGATGTTGAAAGTGGAATCTTTGGATATAAGGGATGCCGCTCCTGGAGTACCAGTTCCAGAAGCCCTGTTGGGGATAGAAAAATTGATTTTGGAGAAAAAACCCACGGCATTGGTTGTAGGGCCCTTTCGCTCTGAAGCTTTGATGGCGGCCATGGATATTATTGCCAAATACAAGGTGCCTCTTTTGGGAACTATTGCAATGTCACCTGCTTCTGAGGGAAAAATAAAAAAGAATCCTGAGAAGTATAAATATATATTCAGACTCTGCCTTAATGCAAAATATCTGGTAAAATATCTTGCCGGTACCATGGGATTTATTAACAGCCAGTTTGGATTTAACAAAGTCTATATCATGAATCAGGATGTGGCATGGGCAAGAAAAACAGCTGAAATAGTCAAAAAAGTTTATTTTGATAAAGCCGGATGGGAAGTAGTTGGCATGGAAAGTTATCCCACAGGAACTTCTGATTTTTCGTCTGCGCTTATGAAAGTAAAGGCAAAAGGTGCTCAGGTTATTTTACCCATATTTGATATGCCCCAGAGCGGTATCCTGGTTAAGCAGTGGAATGCCATGAAGGTTCCAAGCCTAATGGCTGGATTTATTTCCCCACTTGCCGGCCCGAGTGCATGGAAGACATTTAATAAAAAAATAGAAGGTGCCATCAATGTTAATTTCGAGATGGGATCTGCCATCTCTTCAGACAAAATACCCCTGTCAAAAACCTTTGTTGAATCCTATGAAAAAAGATGGGGGAAAAAATTGGAAGCAGGCCATGGACCGGCACCTTCCTATGAATCAGTTTATCTTCTTGCAGAGGCCATTGAAAGGGCAAACAGCTTAGATCCAGACGCTATAGTTGAAGAACTCGAAAAAACAGATAGACAGGGAGTCATGGGGAGAATTAAGTTTGATGAAGGACATCAGACTGTTTATGATATGGACCCAGATAAAGCAGCCGTTGCAGCCGTTGTTCAATGGACAGATGCCGGAAAGAGAACTATTGTTTTTCCACCGTTAATTGCCGAAGGGAAAATCAAACTTCCCAAAGGGCTTGCAGCAGTGAAATAGCAGACCTTGCTCTATCCCTGCCTTATCTAAAGAACAATATGAATTAATCTTTTAAATCCCTGGCGGTCTATTAAATCAAGTGACCGCCACATGGGATTTAAAAAAAACAATTGAATTATTGTAATAGTTTTTTTATGTGGCAATAAAGATAGCCTTCAGATTTTTATTGATGACAGCATTTTTAATATATGGAGATAAAATTAATGTTAATTGGTACTATAATTTACGCATTAATCAATAGTGTCATTTTATGCTTAATCGCAATGGGTTTTAACCTGACCTTTGGGATCAGTGGAGTTGCTAATTTTGCCTATGGCGCATTTTATATACTTTCCGCCTATACAACATGGATTATGATCAATTCATTTCACCTTCCATATTTTCTATCAGTGATATTTTCCATCATCTTTACAATGGCATTAGGAGCTTTGATGTATCAGGTTGTTCTCAAGCGGGTAAGGGGTCAGGCCATTTCTGAGGTTATTGCCACTTTTGCCATCGGGCTGTCCATTCTTGAATTGTTCCGCTATTTCGGGTTTGTGGGATTTGAATACAATCTTCCTCCGTTTATTGATGCAAGTGTAGTAATAATGGGAACCTACGTGGACGTGCAGCGGATTATAATTGTAATTGCAGGTATTATACTTGTTCTGGCGCTTTGGTTTTTTACTCACAATACATCACTGGGCCTGGCATTCAGAGGTATTGCCCAGGATGAGCGTACAGCACTTACATTTGGTATTGATTCCGACAAAATTGCCACATTGGCTGTATCCATTGGGGCCGGATTTGCCGCCATTGCTGCTTCAGTAATTATTCCCCTGGGCACTATTTCCCCTTCAGATGGGTATGATATTTTAATCAAAGCCCTTGCCGTGTGTATTATAGGCGGGCTTGGCAGTACCGGAGGTGTAATCTTTGCCAGTTTTTTAATCGGGTTTGCAGAGCGTTTTACAGATACCTTTATCGGATCGCACTGGACAATGATTGTAAGTTTGGCAGCCATACTCATCGTACTAATTGTCAAACCTTCAGGCCTTTTTGGAAAGCAAAAAGAACTCGAAGAAAGGATATAAACCATTGAAAAAGAGAAAAGAGAGAATTGATCGGGGTATTAAAGCAAGGTCTGGAGACATATTTGCACTTAGTTCTTACAGGGAAATGATGTATCTTTCAGCCCCCCGCTTTGTCCCAATTATTGGATTTTTAATTTTACCATTGCTTCTGGGGGTTTACTGGCAGAAAGTGCTGCTCTCGGTAGCTGTATTTGCTCTTTTGGCAATAAGCTGGGATATCCTTGCTCAAACTGGAATGGTTTCACTTGGCCAGGCACTTTTTTTTGGGGTTGGTGCTTATATTACCGGTGCTCTGAATCATTACTGGGGAGTACCTCCATTTATTTCCATTCCGCTGGCTACAATTTTTGGCGGGATTATCTGTACATTGATGTTACTGCCCGTTTTACGTCTTAGAGGAATCTATTTCTCCATGGTCACATTGATAATTCCTTTGATGCTGGTACGGGTCATAGAAGCTACAAAAATATTTGGTGGAACCGAAGGACTTACCGGTATGACACCATTGCCTTCCCGGTGGGTTGAAGTCTATCTCGTTATTGGAATCATGCTGGTTTGTCTTTTTGGATTCAGGCGAATGATGGATTCTGATTATGGATTGGTTTTGCGAGGCATCTGCGATAACGACCGTTCAGTGATCAATGCCGGTATCAATATTTACTGGTATAAAACCCAGGCACTTTTTATTGCAAGTTCCATTGGTGCCTTTGCCGGTGCCTTGATGACCCATGTTTACATGTTTGTGGGAATGCCGGTTTTTGCTCTGGATTATTCCATTTTTCCCATAGCAGCTGTTGTTGTTGGAGGGCCAGGTACCCTGGCCGGTGCAACTCTGGGTGCCTGCCTGCTGGTGCCATTATCAGAGGCACTCCGTGGATTCGGTGGATTGAGAATCGTTTTTTATGGCATTTTCCTTGTGGTGTTTACCGTGGCAATTCCTGAAGGTATTTTTCCTTATGTTCAACGTAAATATAATGAATTTGAAAGATGGGTTGAGGTGGACAAATGAATCAGGCGAAAATATTAGAAGCCATTAATATTAATAAAAATTTCGGTGGAGTTCAGGCGGTTAAAAATATCAGTTTTGAGGTTAACAAAGGAGAATTACTCGGTGTCATTGGCCCTAATGGATCTGGTAAAACAACCCTGGTTAATCTAATCACCCAGTTTGTTCGCTTAAGTTCGGGCAGCATCAAGTTCAAGGGGAAAAAAATTGATCATCTTCCGCCGCATAAAATAATCGGTCTCGGTATTTCAAGAACTTTTCAGATGGTGAGACCTTTTTATAAACTCCCGGCGTATAAAAATATGATCATTCCCTTATATTCCCCAAGGGCTAAAAGCCTGCTCGGTGGAAAATATGGGGATCGTGATGCTATGGCTTTGGACCTGTTAGAAGAGGTTGGATTTGAAAGGGATTCTTTTGTGGCCTATAAACCTGCCGGGGTTTTGCCCCAGGGGTATTTAAAACGCTTGGAGCTTGCCAAAGCTATGTCACTTCAACCTGATCTAATGATTTTAGATGAGCTGTTTTCAGGATTGAGCCTTGCCGAGGTAGCCAGTATTTTGCCCATCGTAGAAAAATTGCTTCAAAAGGGAATCTCAATTATTATGATTGAACACCGGCTGAAAGAGTTGTTTAAAATTGCGGACAGGGTAATAGTGTTGAACTATGGAGAGAAAATTGCAGACGGTTATGCACAAGAGGTTATGGAAAGTGAAGCTGTAAAAAATGCCTATCTTGGAACCGAAGCTTAAATCCGGAGATAAAAAAAATGCTTGAAGTCAAAGATTTAATGGTTTTTTTCGAGAACGCACTGGCCCTGAATGGATTGAGCCTTACTGTAAATAAGGGTGAAATTGTTGGAATCATCGGGTCAAACAGTGCTGGAAAAACTACTCTTATGAATACCTTGTCCGGTCTGATTATTGACATGCGTATAAAAGAAGAACTACGGGGAGGGGAACGCATTTCCGTCTATGGAAAAGTGTTATATAAAAATAAGGATATAACTCTTACCAAACCCGATGAGCGTGTAAAAATGGGTATTGTCCTCTCCAGAGAACGACATCCTATTTTTCCTGAAAGCAGTGTTGTGGAAAACATGAAAATTGCCGGGTATTTGAGAACTAAAAAAGAGATACAAGAGACTATGCAATATGTTTTTGAACTCTTTCCAGGGCTAACGAAATATAAAAAGAAAAGAGCTGGCTTCTTAAGCGGTGGTGAACAGCAGATGCTTGCGATTGGAATGGCATTGATTGTAAGACCCGAGGTTCTGCTTTTGGACGAACCCCTGTTGGGGTTGAGCCCCATGATGCAAAAAAGTGTGGTGGATGCCATTCGTGATCTGAACAAATCCATTGGAATAACTGTTATATTAAGTGAACAGTTTGCCCGGCCTGTTTTACCAATGATCGACAAGGGGTATGTTGTTGAAAACGGTATGCTGACCCTGTCCGGGACAGGACAGGAGTTGATGGACAACCCTGAAATCAAAGCTGCTTATTTTGGAGTCTGATAAATGAAAACATTTGAAAAAAATAATTTATTTTCCGCTTTTAATGCCATGGCTGACAAATATCCTGGAAAGACGGCTGTAATTTATCTTGGAACTGAATATAACTATAGCACATTAAAGATAATGGCTGAAAAATTTGCAGCAGCCTTATTAGATCTTGAAATGAAACCCGGAGATCGGGTGATGCTGTATATTCCAAACAGTATTCAATGGGTGGTTTCTTTTTTAGCAATTCAAAGAATCGGAGCAGTCTGTGTTCCCATTACTCCTATTTACACTACACATGATTTGGACTATATAGCCAATGACAGTGATACATCAGCTCTGATTTGTGCAGATACCAATTTTGGATATGTTCAAAAAGTGCTTGGAACAACAGGAATTAAAAAGACCATCTATGTTAAAATGGCTGATCTTCTTCCATGGTGGAAGCAATTTTTTGGCAAACTTTACGACATTATTCCTAAAGGAAAAGTTGCAGCCGGAGATCAGATATATTCATTAAAACAGCTCCTTTCCAAATATAAAAACCCAGACCTTCCACCTGTAGAGGAAGATAAAAATAAAATTGCACAAATATTGTACACTGGCGGGACAACAAAATTTCCTAAAGGAGTTCCCATGTCCCATGGATTGTTTCTTGTTTCAGCATTTGAACAGATCCTTACCAGTGCCCCGCTGATCCCTCCTGAAGAGAATGTAATTTTGGGCAATGCACCGCTTTTTCATATTTTGGGACAAACCTGCAGTCTTGCAACTCTCCTTGTTGGAGGTGCTTTGCTGGTACAACCTAAAATTAACCTGGATGCCACATTTGAAGCAATTTATCGCTTTAAGGTCAGAACCATGTTAGGGGTTCCGGCTCTTTTTCGGATGATGCTGGATCATGCCCGTATAGATATGTATGACTTAAGCTCCGTTGATTATTGGTATTGTGCAGGTGATGTATTACCGGTTGAACTTGGACGCCGGTGGAAGGAAAAATTTGGTAAATGCATATATCAGGGGTATGGTGCAACAGAGACTTGTGGTGGTGTCTGTATGTGTCCTGTGGATATCGAAAATCCACCAAAAAGTGTTGGCAGGGTGGTCCCCAGTAAAAAAGTGATGATTGTTGACCCCACGCTTGACCCTAAAGAAGTGGGAGAATCCGGAGAACTGCTGGTGCATTCCAAGGAGATGGTTTCAGCCTATCTAAACAAGGAAGAAGAGACAGAAAAGGCTTTTATCACCATTAATGGAGAAACATGGTATCGAACAGAAGATATCATGAAAATGGATGAAGATGGTAACCTCTATTTTGTTGACAGGACCGTGGATACGATAAAACATAAGGGATACCGGGTTTCTGCATCTGAAATTGACGCAGTGTTGCAGGAACATCCAGCTGTTGTTGATTCCTGTGTTATCGGTATCCCTGACGAGAAGGTTGGTGAAAGAATAAAAGCTTATGTAGTGTTAAAGGAAGATATTAAAGGCATAACCGGATATGAAATTATAAAATGGTGTCGAAAAACACTGGTGTCCTATAAAATTCCACAATATATAGAGTTTCGGGATATGCTGCCAAAATCCAAAGTCGGCAAACTGCTTCGTAAAGATATCAGAAATGAGGAAACTCGAAGAGCTGAAAAGTAACTAAAAATTGAGCTTTAGTTCACCTGTTTTTTTAAAAGAGTGCTGCGGCAAACTGTATAAAAATAAATCTATTCAAAGCATATTTAAATTATAACATAAGATCCACATGGGAAAAATATGGCACAATTTATTATAGACAGATCAGATCTTGATTTTGTTCTTTTTGAAAAATTAAAAGTACAAACACTCAGTAACACAGATGAATTTTCAGACTTTAATCAAAAAGTAATTGAAATGGTGGTCACTGAAGCCCGCAATCTTGCCATCAAAGAAATCATGCCGACATCCAAAATAGGTGATATACAGGGGTGCAGATTTGAAAATGAAGAGGTTATATTGCCCAAAGAATTCAATCACGTATGGAAACTGTTAAGGTCAGGAGATTGGTTTGTGCCAACTGCAAAAGAAGAATGGGGTGGGCAGAATATGCCAAAATCAGTGGCTCTTGCGGCACGGGACTATATTAATGGGGCAAATATTGCCCTTTTTATGATAGCCGGATTAAACCATGGTGCAGGGTGTGTTATTGAGCGATTTGGTACTAAGGAGCAGAAAAATCTTTATCTTAAAAAGATCAATTCCGGAAAATGGGCTACAGCCATGCATATTACAGAATCTGAATCTGGATCGGATCTGAGCAGAATCTCAACGATGGCCGAGCCAAAATCAGACGGAACATACAGCTTGTCCGGATCAAAAATTTTTATTACAGGTGGGCATCACAACCTGACTGAAAATATTATTCACCTTGTCCTGGCCCGAATAAAAGATGCTCCCGAAGGCAGTCAGGGGTTGTCCCTTTTCCTGGTGCCGGGATACCATGTGGATGATAAGGGTGGATGTGGGAAAAAAAATGGTATTGTTTGTACTGGTATTGAAGAAAAAATGGGACTTCACGGCAGCCCGACGTGTTCCGTATCCCTGGGCAGTACGCAAGAATGCCTGGGCACTCTTTTAGGAGAAAAAAACAAGGGGCTTTTTGCCATGTTTTCCATGATGAACGATGCAAGACTCCTTGTAGGTTCCCAGGGCCATGCCAGTGCATCATCTTCATATCTTCTTGCATTGAATTATGCTAAAACAAGAGTACAGGGTTCTATTCCGGGTATTGAACAGGCCAATAGCAACAATAATCAGATTCCCATCATTGATCACCCGGATGTCAGGAGGATGCTTTTGACAATGAAAGCCTATACTGAGGGAATGAGAAGCATTCTGTTTTATATTGCATTCTGCCAGGATCAAAAAAAAGTTACAAATGATGAAAGCGAAAAAGAGACATTTCAAAACCTGATTGATTTTCTAATTCCCATTGGAAAAGGTTATGTAACAGATCGTACTGTGGAGGTCTGTGATATGGCCATCCAGGTGTTTGGCGGATATGGGTATACAAAGGAGTATCCTGTGGAACAGATCCTTCGGGATGTCCGTATTACAACGATTTATGAAGGGACAAATGGTATTCAGGCCATTGATCTTTTCAACCGTAAATTAACCATGAAAAAAGGATAACTTTACAAGACATTGATCAAACAGATTGAAAGAACCATAGATGAAGCTAAAAAAACAGATTTCCTTAGCTTACTGGCAGTGAAATTTGATGAGATGGTGCAAAAATTTAAAAAAATAGCCCATCGAATGAGCAGGCAGCCTGAACATTCAGCAGATATCCTCAAAGTCAGATCACTTTCAGGCCAGTTCCTCCATTTCACAGGTGATGCGGTTCTCACAATTTCCACAAATGCATTTGGGGGCCGGTGATTTATCTACCTCTGGATCAATTGAAACCTTATTGGATGAAAAAGGAGAGACTTTATAATGAAACATGATGAGAACCTTGTTTTAGTTGAGATTCAAGACAATGGTATCGCTTTTATTACGCTTAACCGGCCCAAGGCAATGAATGCATTAAATGCTGCATTGATAAATAAATTTGAAGAGGCATTTTACAAAATGGAAGATGACCCGGCAGTCAGAGCCATTGTAATCAAGGGAGCAGGTAAGTTTTTCGTGGCAGGTGCAGATATTAAGTTTTTTATTGAAAAAATCAAGGAAAAAGATTTTGCAACGATTATCTCTTTTACCCGTAAAACCAGTGAACTATTTTTAGCTATTGAGAATTCAAAAAAAATTACAATAGCAGCCTTAGATGGACTCTCTCTTGGTGGTGGCAGTGAACTTGCTCTCTCCTGCCAGGCCATTGTGGCCACGGATAAAGGCACCATGGCATTTCCTGAAACTGCCATAGGTATCTTTCCAGGCTTGGGAGGTATGCTTCGACTTGCCAGGAAAACCACTCCTGCCCTGGCCAAATATTATACCTTTACAGGTCGCACAATATCTGCATCAGATGCTTTGGAGCTGGGGATAGTGACCCATCTTGTTACTGCTGATGAAATACAGGAAATGATCACAAAGCTGGTTTTAAAAGAAGAACAAAAAAAAGAGACCCCTTTTTTACCGCCCGGGCGGTTCAAAGGTATTGATACTTTTTTTTCGCAAATTAATTATCAGGAGCTGATTGCGCAGGATATACCCGCTGATGTGGACACATCCTTTGCAGAAAGCATCATTAAAAGCATTGGACAGAAAGCACCTGTTGCATTAAAATTGGCCAATGATATTATTGATATGCAGATTGGTAAGTCCAACAAAGATGCCATAGAGATTGAGCTTTCCCATCTTGAGGAAATTTTTTCCACAGAGGATGCTTTGGAAGGCCTTTACAGTGCAGGAAAAAGAAAACCAAATTATACAGGAAAATAATCAGGAGGAATTATGTTATCAAAAGCGTTTATACCATATAAAGGATATTACTCCACCCCTTTTATCAGGTGGCAGGGCAGTCTTGCAAATGAGAATTCCATCTCTTTTGGAGCTCAGACATCAAAAAGATGGCTGGAAACAAAGGATTTTGATCCAAAAATGTTTGACTACCTGATGCTGGGGGTTACCATTGGACAACCAGCTCTTTTTTATGGAGGCCCTTGGGCAGCAGCACTTATAGGTTCTACAGAAACAGCTGGTTTACTTATAAGTCAGGCTTGTTCAACTTCAACCACCGGAATATTTCAGTCTGCCATGGGTGTGGAAAACGGGGCATATGATACAGTATATAATCTTTATACTGATCGCTGTTCCAATGGACCCCATACCATATGGCCAAATCCCAAAGGCCCTGGCGGCCAGGTTATTTCAGAAAATTGGGTAATGGATCATTTTGGAAAGGACCCATGGGCTGGTGGTGCTATGATACAGACTGCAGAGAATGTTATAAAAATGGCGGGTATTACAAGGGAAGAGTGTGATGCCAATGCCTTAAGGCGTTCTGAACAATATCAAGACTCCCTGGCCAATGACAGAGAATTTCAAAAACGATATATGTTCCCCATTGAGATCAAGATATCAAAGAAAAAAACCATCCAGATTGATTCTGATGAAGGTATCATGCCAGCTACAGCCGAAGGCTTGAAGGGGCTCAGGCCAGTCCTGCCGGATGGCAAACTTACATTCGGATCCCAGACCCATCCGGCTGACGGTCATTGCGCACTAATTGTTACCAGTCAGGAAAAAGCAAAAGAGTTGAGCGATGATTCAGATATTGAAATCCAGGTTGTATCATTCGGTCATGCAAGAGTAAAAAAGGCACACATGCCAATGGCTCCGGTACCAGCTGCACAGATGGCTTTAGAAAGAGCCGGACTGAAAGTTGATGACGTTAAAGTTATTAAAACCCATAACCCGTTTGCTGCCAATGATATATATATGGCAAAACAGATGGATCTTGATATCAATGCCTTTAACAATTATGGAAGTTCATTGATATTCGGGCATCCCCAGGCACCCACAGCCGGACGATCGATTATTGAAGGAATTGAGGAGGCTGTTATATTAGGTGGTGGATATGTTCTATTTACAGGCTGTGCTGCAGGTGATACCTCTGCTGCACTTATTCTGAAGGTCGGGCAATAATACAGGGGGCGTGAACCCCTGACCTTTTAAAAAAATAAAAAAGTACTTTAATTTTAGTAAGCCAGATATATGGCATGCAGCAAACAGGAGAAATCAGATGAAAGAAATAAAAACTGTCGGTATAATAGGATTTGGTGTAATGGGTGCTGCAATAGGGATTAATGCAGCCTCATCAGGATTTAATGTTATTTTTAAAGAATTAAATGATGATCTGGTTCAATCCATGTATGACACCTGGGTGATCAAAGCCTTGAACAAACGAGTTGCAAAAAATAAAATCACTCAACAGGATATGGATGAGGTTGCCGGGAGAATCAAGGGAACTCCTCAATATGAAGATTTAAGAGAATGTGACCTTATCATTGAAGCAGCAGTTGAAAATTTGGATCTGAAGATAAATATATTTGAAGAGTTGTCAAAGATTTGCCCTGAAGATACCATCATGGTAAGTAATACCTCCACCTTTCTTATCGAAAAAGTAATGGAGAAAGTTTCAAATCCGCAACGAACTGCCGGCCTGCATTATTTTTTTCCAGCTAACATTAATCGTCTTGTGGAAGTCATCAGACAAAAAAAGACAAGTGACGGCACATTCAATGCTATTAATGAATTTGCTGTAAAAAACAAAAAAACTGTTATTGCTGTAAAAGATTTTCCAGGCTTTGCCATTAACCCGGTCTTTATATCAAGCTATATGGTATTAAACTCTTTTTACGGCAAATACAATGCAGCCAGCCTGGACAGCATATCCAAAGAAGCTCTATGTGTAAAATTCGGCATCATGTGGGTACAGAACATGTCAGGAATCGGAACTGCATTTCATGCGGCAAAATCCATGTATGAATATCTTAATGAGTCAGATGTGGGATATCCGGAAGTGCCGCAACAGCTGGAAACATGCTTTAACAGTGGATCAACATGGGACATTGACGATGGGGCAGTTGTTGAGGACAAAGCTGCCAGACAGGTAGTCATTGACAGTCTATTAGGTGCCATATTCACCATATCCGCCCATCTTGAGGAGAAAGATGTTGTATCGGCCAAAGATCTGGAGATAGGGATTAAAACAGCTCTGGCATGGCCTGAAGGTCCATTCACAATGATGAACAAAATGGGAATGGAAAAAACAGGAGAATTGATTTCCCTGACGTGCGATTCCGGTGTTTTTAAAATGCCTGCAAAATTTAATAACTCCACCCCAAAGCTATGGGATATATAGTAATTATATAATTGTTGCACGCTATTGGTTATATATACCTGCTATTTATCTCTTAGATTGTAAGACCGCCATTGTCAATCTGGAAATGCAAATGAATTGATCTTTTTCGTTTTTAATTGAGATATCCCATACCTGGGTTGTGTTTCCAAGATGAACAGGTTTTGCTGTTCCTGTGACAATACCTTTATCTGCACTTCTAACATGATTGGCGTTTATTTCTAAACCAACTGTGTAAACCGGGTCATTAACAGTCATGTAGGATGCTGTGCTGCCAAGAGTTTCAGCCAGCACAACCGAAGCTCCTCCGTGAAGTATGCCAAGAGGTTGAATTGTTCGTTTGTCAACCGGCATGGTAGCATTTAAGGAGTCAGAGTCTCTCTTTGTGAAAACAATGCCGAGGTATCCTACAATTGAATTTTTAGAAAAATCATTTAAATCCTTAATTGTATATTCTTTTTTCCAGATGTTTTCCATTTTATTCCTTTTAAAAAAAAGACCCTTCAACCTGTTTTAATACTTGTTGAAGAGTCTCTTATTATTGAAATTGGAACTCTTTTATCCAGCTAACTCTTTTAATTTATCCTTCAGTTCCTGTACCGCATCAGCAGATTTATTCAGAGCCTGCTGTTCTTTGTCAGTCAGTTTGATCTGGATAATATCTTCTATGCCATTGGCACCGAGTTTAACCGGTACACCAATAAAAAGATCATTGATTCCATATTCACCATCAAGCAAGGCAGCACAGGGTAGTATTTTTTTTGTGTTTTTTAAAATTGCTTCTGCCATCTCTACGGCTGCAGAGGCTGGAGCATAAAATGCACTGCCGGTTTTGAGCAGACCGACTATCTCCGCACCCCCGTCTCTGGTACGTTGTACCAGTTCCTCAATTTTATCTGCAGGCAGCAGTTCGGTTAAAGGAATGCCAGCCACGGTTGAATAGCGTGGAAGCGGAACCATTGTGTCTCCATGGCCTCCCAGTACAAAAGCATGGGTATTTTCTACAGAGACATCAAGTTCTCTTGCGATAAAGGTTCTGAATCTGGCAGAGTCAAGAACTCCGGCCATACCGATAACACGATTTTTTGGAAATCCACTGGCGTCAAAAGCAACATGGCACATGGCATCCAAAGGGTTGCTGACAATAATAATTATGGCATTTGGAGAGTTCTTGGCGACCTGAGCTGTGACATCTTTCATGATTTTCATGTTGGTGCTGATCAGATCATCCCGGCTCATGCCAGGTTTTCTCGGGATCCCGGCAGTAATAATAACTATATCAGAGTCTTTTGACGATTCATACTCATTTGCGCCTTCGATCTTTGCATCATGTTTTTCAATGGGTGCAGCTTCTGAAAGGTCCAGAGCTTTACCCTGGGGCAATCCTTGAGCAATATCCACCAGTACAACATCACACAGCTGTTTTTCAGCCAGCCTCTGTGCAGCGGTTGCCCCTACATTACCTGCTCCGATTACTGTAACTTTTTTATCCATAATTTTCCCTTTACTTTAAAATATTAAAAACCCTATCATAATACAGATATTTTTTTTATGTCAAGAAAAACCACATTATCCACAATATTTGAAAATAGAAAAATTTGCCAGACAAGTTTATGCTTTTATTTGCATGTGGATTTTGATAAAGAGAGATGATTTTAACTATTCAATATTTAAGGATGCAATAATGACATATTCAGTGAAATTTTTACCCTATGATGTGAAAGTTGATGTTAAAGAAAATGAGAGCCTCATACGGGCAGCAATGGAGGCTGGAGTACATATTAATGCATCCTGCGGAGGAGGGGGGGTATGTGGAAAATGCAGAGTTTTACTGGAAGAAGGCAGTATTGAAGGTGGTGTTTCAGAGCAGCTCAGTAAAGAAGACAAGGAAAAAGGTTACAGGCTGGCCTGTCTTTCCGAAGTAACTTCTGACTTGAAAGTAAGAATTCCTGTTGAATCGGAAATTGATACCAGCAGATTGAATTTACAGGCAGGAGCCAGGCATACTGCAGAGGTCATGTATTCAAATATTGATGACTTAAGAGAAGATGGTTTGTTTATTCCGCCTGTGGAACAGATATATCTTGAACTTGATCCGGCAAGCAAAGATGATAATAAGGCAGATGTGGCAAGGATTATCAGCCATCTTCGTTTTAAACATGATGAACACCGTTTGTCCATGCAACTGAATCTGATTAGAAAAATACCTGATATCATTAGAAAGGGTGACTTCAAAGTTACAGCAACCATTGTAAGACCCGTAAGAAAAGATGGTAAAAATGAAATAGTAAATCTTGAACCATTTGATACCAGTGACAGAAATTTTGCCATTGCAGTTGATATTGGAACAACCACTGTTTTTGGTCAGGTCCTTGATCTGCATACCGGAGATATTCTTGCAGAACATGGTGAGTTTAACAGCCAGATCAGCTATGGGGAAGATGTTATTTCAAGGATTATTTTTGCAGAAAAAGGAGATGGACTTGAAATTTTACAGAAGAGAATTCTTGAAACCATAAATAAAATACTTGAAAAGATCATTAAAAAGGCAAAAATCGGAAGAGATGAAGTTACAACCATTACCCTTGCCGGTAACTCCACCATGACACAGCTGCTGCTTAGGATTGATCCAAAATATATAAGAAGAGACCCCTATGTGCCTGCCTGTACAGTCTATCCACCATTTCCTGCGTCAGAGATTGGGATAGCTCTTGCCGATCATACCATTGCATTGATCTATCCAGGAGTTTCCTCTTATGTTGGAGGAGATATTATTGCTGGTGTCATGGCTTCTGGTTTATACAGAAGTGAAGAACTTACACTCTATATGGATATTGGGACCAATGCTGAAATTGTAATAGGCCATAAAGACTGGATGGTTTGTACTGCAGCTTCTGCCGGCCCTGCATTTGAAGGCGGCGGGGTAAAGTTTGGCATGAGAGCTGCAAAAGGGGCAATTGAAGATTTTGCCATTAATCCTGAAACCCTGGAGCCCATGATCATAACTGTTGGAAATAAAAAGGCAAAAGGTATCTGTGGATCAGGTTTAATTACCTTGGTGGCAAAGCTTCTTGAAACAGGTGTTATTGATTCTCGCGGCAAGTTTGATAGATCCCTTGAGACACCAAGAATTCGTCAGACCGATGAGATCTGGGAATATGTACTTGTATATGAAAAAGATACTGCCATTGAGAGGGATATTACCATTACAGAGCCTGATATTGATAATCTTATCCGGGCAAAAGGTGCCATGTACAGTGCTGCATTGACTCTACTCGAAGAGATAGGGCTTAACATAAAAGATATTGAGAGGATAATTCTTGCCGGTGGATTTGGCAGCTATGTTGATCTTGAAAGCGCAATTACCATTGGCCTGCTGCCTGAGATTGACCCTGAAAAAGTCACCTATCTTGGGAACGGATCTCTTCTTGGATGCAAGATAAACTCTTTAACCAATGCACTGCGCCGTGATGTGGCAAAGGTTGTTAATATGATGACCAACTTTGAGCTGGCTTCAACTCACTCTTACATGGATCATTATATGGGATCACTCTTTTTACCCCATACAGAGATGAATTATTTCCCAAAGGTAAAAGAGCGTCTGGAAAGGCTGCGTAAATAATGCTGAAAAAGGGATTTGTCCGTACAATTTCCATTGTCAAACCCTCTTTGAGCGATAATACTGCAGATGCCCAGAGATTGGAACAACGCCTTAAAAAAGAGTTAAGCGGTGATACCATCTCCATTCCTCTGCATGTGCTGAAAAAACTGCCTTCAAATTTGAGATCATGGGGCTTTAAAGCCAGGGCAGTTCTTTTTAAAGATCAATGCTCCTGGATACTCTTGGATCTGCTTGATCCTGCATCTGACAGCCCTGCGCTCGGGGCAGCCATTGATATTGGCAGCACAAGAGTTGTTATTTCATTAATTAATCTTGAAACGGGACAGGAGATCAGTGAAACAGGGTTTGATAATCCCCAGGCAGTTATCGGCCCGGATATTTTGACAAGAATTCACTACTCCAATCAGGATCAGGGCCTTGCTGAACTCAACCTTCTTGTAATTGATGCTGTAAATTTTAACATGTCAAAACTGTGCAGAGAACATGGGTATAAAAAAGAGGATATCTATATTGTTGTCGGTGCCGGCAACACTGCCATGACCCATCTGTTTCTCGGAATTGAATCCTTTGAGATTATTAAAGAACCCTATATCCCATGTGTGAATATCCCTGATACACTGCCGGCGAAAAGCCTTAACCTTGATATTAATCAAAACGGTGTGGCATTTTTATTCCCAAATATAGGCTCATATTTTGGCGGTGACCTTATATCAGGTATTCTTTTTTCCAACCTTGATCAAAAAGAAAATCCATCTCTTATGGTGGATGTGGGTACCAATGCAGAAATTGTTGTGGGCAGCAAAGAGTATCTTATCGCCTGTGCAGGTGCTGCAGGGCCTGCTCTTGAGGGAGGAGTCAGTAAAATGGGTATGACAGCCAGACCAGGTGTAATTGATAAAGTATGGGTTGATCCTGAAACCAATGATTTAAAAGTTCACACCATTGATGAAAAAAAACCAGTTGGTATATGCGGATCAGGGATGATTGATCTGGCGGCAAGCCTGTTTTTATCAAAACGAATTGATATAAGAGGAAAATTTTCAAAACAAAATTGTAAAAAAAAGGAGTTGACGGAAAAAAATGGCATCATGGATTTTATCCTTGTGGATAAAAATGATTCAGGTACTGACCAGCCCATATGCTTAAGTCAGGTGGACTTAAATTCCTTAACAAGCTCAAAAGCTGCCATGTATACTATACTCGAAGTGATTGTATGTAATACTGCCGGGTTGAACTTTAAAGATTTGGAAAAATTTTATGTTGCAGGAACATTTGGCTCATTTATCAACCCCGTATCTGCAATATCCATTGGCATGCTCCCTGATATCCCTGTAGAGACATTTGAAGTTCTCGGAAACAGCTCCCTTGGAGGGGCAAAGGTTTTGTTGAAAGTACCAGATGCCTTTGAAAGAGTAATGAAAATCAGAAAATCCATTACCTATATTGAGCTTAATGTTAACCAGGAATTTATGAATATGTTCTCCGGAGCAAAATTTTATCCCCACACTGACACTTCCAGATTTCCATCATTGCAGATCAGCTCTTTTTCTTAACTTTGCCCACTGAAGCGATATAGATGGCAAATTCTTCTTCACCATCAAGGCCGAGCAGTTCATCAAGCTCTTCCTGATCATAGGCTGCAATTGCACATGTACCGGCATTTATAGTCTCACATGCAAGATAAAGATTCTGGCATACATGCCCTGCATCGAGAGCAATTACCTTGTGAGCTGCAAGATCATAGCGCCATTCCATTCTATAAGGTATGGCTGACCATATAAATGTTACTGCAGATTTGCCCGGATAAGGCTGACCCAGAGAGGCAATAACCATTTTTTCCGACAGCATATCATCTGAAAACTCAAATACAAGCTGGTGGGAAAGGGGCAGATACCTGTACATGCCTGAGTCAACTCCATCAACATTAAGGATTGCAAGATAAGTTTCAAGGGAGTGGCGGCATCCGGCAGATGGAACATTTCGATTGGCATGACCATGGGTTACTTCTCCCCGCAATCCTTGAGTGCACCACAGGAGATAGGCAAGCTCTTCCAGAGAGAGGCTTTGTTTAAGATATACCCTGCGGCTCTCTCTGTTACATATGGCCATGGTGATGTCTTTCTCTGAAATATTTTTCCACATGCCAGGATCGGGAAGGTCAATTAAATTTGCGCCATCCATGGACTGCTTTTCAATTGGAGGGACAGGGACTCCCTGATTCTGGTCAGTAAACCTGAAATTAATTTTTTTTCTTATACTGTCTTTTAGAAAATATCTGTACATTTTCAGATGTTCTTTATTCATAACTCACCTCCTATCTTATTCTTTTGGAAATACTCAATCTACAGGTAATTGTAAAGATTCTTTTATAATGTCTGGATATTTGCCTATAAGGTTTTCTGCTTTGACCCGTTCCGGGATGTTATAGCAAATATTCAGATAATGTAATTTGCTAAATTTTTATTGCATTAACGGCTTTCCAATGCTTATATTAAAACCATACATTTAAAAGAAGCTAGACAGGTTGTGTAACAGCCTGTCTGGATTTTAAATTAGAACTCCAGAGGGGGATTATGGCACATCATATCAATAAATCCGGTTATGCCCGTTTGGTAAATCGTTTAAATCGTTTTCCACAGGGAGCCACTCCATCTAAACTGTTAGACAAAATTCTCACAATGCTGTTTTCGGAAACTGAAGCCAATTTGGTTGCTCTGCTTCCCATAAAACCATTTACTGCTGACAAAGCTTCAAGAATCTGGAAGATGAGTTTGTCCAAAGCTCAAAATATTCTGGACCGGCTTGCATCCAGGGCTATGCTGGTGGATATTGATCATGATGGCATCACTCAATATGCTCTGCCGCCGCCAATGGCCGGCTTTTTTGAATTCTCCATGATGCGGGTGCGGCATGATATAGATCAAAAGGTTTTAAGCGAGCTTTTTTATCAGTATTTAAACGTTGAAGAGGATTTTATAAAAGATCTCTTTACTACAGGAGATACTCAGCTTGGACGTGTGTTTGTCCATGAACCGGTGCTGTCCAATGATAATGCCTTTTATGTTCTGGATTATGAGCGGGCATCACAGATTATTAAAACTGCCTCTCATATGGGCATCAGCACCTGTTACTGCCGCCATAAGATGAATCATATGGGTAAAGCCTGTGACAGCCCCACGGATATCTGTATGACATTTAACACAACCGGCAGATCTCTGATAAAATATGGTCATGCCAGATCCGTAGATGTTTCAGAAGGACTGGACCTTCTTGATAAAGCATATGAATCCAGCCTGGTTCAGTTTGGTGAGAATGTCAGGGAACGGGTTAATTTTATCTGCAACTGCTGTGGATGCTGTTGCGAGGCCATGATTGCAGCCCGCAGGTTTTCAATGTTCAATCCGGTAAATACTTCTAATTTTATCCCGGAAATAAATAGTGATTCCTGCACGGGCTGTGGTAAATGTGTTGCCATCTGTCCGGTGGAGGCCATGACCCTGGTATCGGCCAATGATCCTGAAAAATCACAAAAGAAAAAAGCCAGCCTTAATAAAGATATATGTCTTGGATGCGGTCTTTGTGTCAGGGCATGCCAGGATGACAGCCTTAAACTCAAATCTTTACCCCGGAGGGTTATTACTCCATTGAACGGGGCACACAGAACTGTAGTTATGGCCATAGAGCGGGGAAAACTTCAGCACTTGATTTTTGACAACAGGGTGCTGTTCAGCCACCGTGCTCTTGCAGCTTTGTTGGGGGTGATCCTGCAACTGCCGCCTGTGAAGCAGATACTGGCCATGAAACAGGTAAAATCCCGCTATCTTGAAACACTGGTCTCTTACATGGAAGATTCTGATTCCATATAATTGCTTAAAAGGAGATTAAATCATGGCATGTTCAATAGCAAAAGATTTGATTGTAAAAATTGTACTTTTTTCTCTTTGAATTGTACTTTTTTAATTTTATTTATCAACAGTTTATTCTGGTGAATCCAATATGTTCGGGGGATCTGTTTCAATGCGTTTGGCACCATTATCATCTTTTTTTGAAGATTCAGTAATTTGCTCTAATAAACGGTCTCTTCTTATGACTGATCCATCCGATTCCAGTTCATCTACTCCTTGAACTGTGATAGTATATGCACCATTATCTGTCATGACAATCCATTTTTTTTCTTTTAGATACCAGAGATGAAATTCTAAAATTTCTTCAGGCCACTCCATCATTTTTTCCAGATACCATGGCCCGACTCCTGAATCTGAAGGAGATTCCCTTTTCTGGATATAGAGAATAGTTAAGATTGTTTTGCGAATTTCTCTATCATTTTCATACCCGTCAGCAGAAAACGTTCTGGTAATACTCTTCCACTGCTGATTATTAAAATTTTCATATTTAACATCATAGGCAGCACGCTTTTCAGGGTCTCTAAGTGTTTTATAGGCATTTGATATAGCAGTAAATTTGTGAATATCTCCGGTATCGGAATTATCAGGATGATACCGTTTGGCTAATATGCGATAGATCTTTTCAATTGTTTCCTGGTCGGCTGTGGGACTGACCTGAAGCAGTTCATAAAAATCTGTGATTAATTTTTTAGTCATTTTCACCCGCTTTGTATGTTAAACACCATGTCATCTGTTTTTATAATGTATTCGTATTCAAAATTATTTAAGAAGTCAAGCAATGTTCAGACAATTGCAATGATCATGCAATTTATATTTTAAAACGGTATACTCTTATGGAAAACCGGGATAAAAACAAGAATAGATTATGGGCAACCCCAATAAAAACAGGAGCTGGGGAATCGTCCCGGCTCCTGTTTTTTGTTTGTTAAAAATTAGTGATTGATTCTTTTTCTGGAAACTCCTGCAAGACCTAATAAGCCCAAACCCATAAGAAACATTGTGCCAGGTTCTGGAACAGGGTCAGGACCAGGGTCAGGATCAGAGCCAGGCCCAACAGCTTCATCTACATTAAGGATATGAAATGCCCAATAGCTTGTTCTGGGATCGGGATCATTACCATTATAAACACCATTAAAGAAATCTTGACCACCGCCACCAAATCCTTCTGTTTGGGTGAAGTTTCTATTATCAATGCCATTCCACCTAAAGCCTTGACTGATATTACCAGTACTAGCAATATTTGCATTACTAAAATTGTTAAATTGAGCAACACTTGCAGTATATGATCCTGTTCCTAAATCAATTTCCCAAAAAGAATCAAAATAACCATAAGTCCACTCTAAAGTGTCACCGTCTACAACAACTTTGCCATCAGCCTCTAATTCAGATATCTTGCTGTCTGTAAGGTTGCCTCTACTGGTTTCTACAGTTCCAGTATCTTCCCCATCATCTTGGCCTTCAATAAAAGCGCCGTCAGCCTCCCATATTTCCAGGACAGGATCAAGTCCTCCATTAGAAACATAACCATCGCTGTCTTCAGACAGGTTGCCAGTATCTCCCATTTTATCTCCATCATCTCCCCATGAAGAAGAAAAAATAATGATAGTTTGTGGTTGAGTAATCGTAAAATCAAACATCACTACATCATTGTCAAATTCAAAGTTTCCGTCAAAATGATAATCCAGTGCATATGCATTGGAACCGACCAGTGATAAAAAGATTATGCCTGTAATGATTAAAAATTTCTTCACAATAGATCTCCTTTTCCCCCAAAACTGTTAATACTTTTTTAACATTCTATAGGTTATTGTTTTTTAAACTTAATAACAGAGAGAAGCAATTTGCATGCCATGCTAAAAGCCCATAATGACAGGCATCTTTTTAATAAGTATGTAAAAAAGTTCACATATTGTGGAAAAAATTTACATAAAGCTATGAAAAAATTTCATATATATTCAAACTATGATTTTAAAGAAACAATATCTTTACCAATTACCACTTTTATTTTCTCAGTTATATGCTCTGTCTGTACTAATCTTCCAGCAGGATCAAATCCAGGGAGTTCCCGGGCCAGATTAACAGCATGTTCATAATAACCCGGATTATAATAAATAATTGTTTTTTTATAATTAAAATGAGCTGCATTTGTCAGCCTGATAACACAAAAACCATTTGATGCAAGATGGTTTCCGATTTTTCTTGCCATGCGGTAAATTCCATTTCCATTGGCGATTTCAATATTTAAATTTTTCATCCCATTGTTTTTTTGTGCGGCTTGAGCATAATATATATCAAGAGGATATTTTTCATTGACTACCAGGGCGTGTTTACCATGCTTGTCCAATATTCTCGATGCCATTGATTGGGCATCTGACTCATTTTCAAACTTTCCAAATCGTACTCTGTAAAAAGGTGTTTCATGTTTAACTTTTGTTATATATGGATTGGAAAACCCTCTAATTACTGCCTTATTCATAATTTTTCTTGCAATATTAATATTATAAGAAACACCTATCTGGATTGCATAAAAATAATTTTCTTTTTCAGGCATAATTTTCTTGGGAGTAATTTCTTTTTGTATAACAGGTTCAGGTTCTGCAACAGGTTTTGACTTTGCAATAAAAGTCTTTTTACCCATTTTTGCCTGTACCAGAGCAAGATTATTTTGATATAATTTATTTTTGTTATTCAAGGCAATCGCCTTCTGGAAAGCTTTTCCCGCTTTATTTAAATCGCCCTGCAAAAGTTTTGAATATCCAAGGTTATTATACACATAATCCAGATCAGGCTTTATTTTCAATGCTGTTTCATATGCATTTGATGCAAGGTCAAATTTCCGCAGGCGGTCATATGATACGCCCATTGCATTATAAGCATTAAAATCCTCTGGGTTATTTTGTATTAATTTTTTGAATTCAGCTACAGCTATCTGATGACGGCCTTTTTTTTGAAAATGCCTTGCAAGCCTGTATTGAGTTTTTGCATCATTAGAATCTGATTGAACTTTAGTGATATTTGTTTGATCGGGAGAAAACCAGCTTTGTAAGATTGAACATCCTGAAAAAAGGAAAATCAAAAAGGTTGTCAGCAGAAAAACTTTAATATGGTTAAATATTATATTTTTCATTGTTATTTTCTCCTTAGTTTACTATTAATTGACTGTCCTGCATTTTTTAAGATTCTCATTGGCTAAATTATAGAATTGAGGGCTGATTTCAATGGCTTTTGTGAAACTTCTCGCAGCCTTGTCTTTGAGCCCTCTCTTCAAATAAACGCATCCAAGGTTATTATAAGCCTCTGCTTCAGATCCTGCTTTTTTAAAAGATTCCAGAGCCTTATCATAAAGTTCCATTGCACCAAGGGTTAATCCAAGATTATTATATACCCGGTTGTTTGAGTATTTTAATTCCAGGGCTTTATCAAAGGCTTTGACAGCTTCTTTATTGTTTCCCTGCAGGTATAATGATACTCCAAGGTTATTATAAATAAAACCTGCATCAGGTTTGATTGTAATGGCTGTTTTATACTCCTTGACTGCCGGGTTGTATTTTCCCTGAACATCATAGATATTGCCTAAAAAATTATAGGATTTCCAGAGGAGAGGATCAAGTTCAATGGCTTTTTTAAAATTATTTATCCCTTTATAATAATCTTTATTTAAAAAATTTACCCTGCCAAGTCCTTCATAAGCCTTTGCAAAATCATCCTGTTTCTCTATTACAAGTTGAAACTGCACGGCAGCTTCTTTATTTTTTTCCCAGGCAAGGAAAGCAAGTCCTTTTTTATATTCAGCTTGGATATTCTTCCTGTTTTTTTTAAGTGATCTTTCGTAATTTGTTACAGCCAGGAAATACTCTCCCCTGGCCAGCATAATATCGCCAAGACGTTCAAAAGCATCATCGGTCATCTCAACGGTTGTCATTTCTACAGGTCTATCAGGTTCTGCATCCTTATCCAACAGATCATCATATTTAACCTGGGGCAAATCCTTTACATGTGTATATGATGGATTTCCATATTTTATTTTGGGCTCCATGCTGATTTCTTTTGTCCCGCATCCGGCTAAGAAAACAAAAAAAAGAGAGCACAAAAAAATCGGGCAGTATATTTTAATTAAGTGATTCATCATTATTTCATTATAAGATTTTGATATATTGAAATTGCAGCAGGTCCCAGTATTATCACAAACATGGAGGGAAAAATAAATAATATCAGAGGTATCATGATTGTTACAGGCAGTCTTGCTGCTATCTCTTCAGCTTTCTGGGATCTTTTTGTTCTAAAAGAAGCAGAAAAAATTTTCAGTGCTGCGGCAATACTTGTGCCAAATTTATTTGTCTGAATCAATAAAGTGACAAGACTGCTCATTTCATCAAGATCTGTCCGCAAGGCAAGATTTCTTAATGCATCATCTCTCTGTTTACCTGCCCGCATTTCAAGATTCATAAGGGAGAACTCCTGGCTGAGATCCGGATATATAATCTTCATTTCCCTGCCTACTCTATCAAGGGCACTGTCTAACCCCATTCCCGCTTCTACACAGACAACCAGCATATCAAGTGTATCAGGCAGGCCTGTCAATAACAGTTTTTTCCGTTTATCAGTTTTGTTTTTTAACCAGAGCTCAGGCAGATAAAATCCAAAAAGGGCAAAAAATACAATGGCTGCAATTGTCATGGTGGCAGTCATTGATTTGAACATGAAGATTTTTAAAGCAAAAAAAACAGCGATTGAAAAAACCGGCAAAAATAATTTTGCACCCCAGAAGGCAGAGTAGATATTTTTCCATTGTATGCCCGCCTTTAAAAATTTTATTTCCAGGGCTTTATAATCGGATGATCTTTTTTCTCCTGGTTTTTTTCCAAAGAGACTGAAAAATGAAACAAAGGGATTCTTAGTGGAAGCCCTGTCAGATATCTTTTTTTTGTCATCAGAATTTGTATGGTCATAAAAATCTGAACCCTTTTGAATTTTTTTAACAATTTCCTTGTTTTTGGGTTGTTTATTAAAAATTCTAATAGCTATTATACACAAGGATAAAAGAATTAAAAAAGAGAAAAGAGGTATCAATATGTCCTGATTTAAAAACAAACTCATAAGAAAGCCTATAAATTAAACTTCAATTTTAACCATCTTTTTCATGATAATAATACCGGTTATCATCATTATCGCAGCACCACCCAGCATATATCTTCCAATGGGCTGTGTAAAAAGTGGTTTTAAAAATTCTGGATTCGAAATCTGGAGCCAGCCTGCAATTAAAAAGGGTAAAGCAATGAGAATATAGGCAGATATCCTGCCTTCTGAAGTTAAAACTTTAATTTTTCCTTCAAACTTGAACCGTTCACGAAGAATATGTGCAAGGCTCTCTATGAGTTCTGCAAGATTGCCTCCTGTTTCCCTCTGTATAATTACAGCAACAACAAAATATTTTATTTCATTGGAATCAACACGTGCAGCAAGGTTTTTCAGAGCATCAGCCAGGCTGACTCCAAAATTAATTTCATCAATGGTTTCTTGAAATTCAGGGCCGAGGGGGTCGTTAAATTCTTTCGCAGCAAGCTGTAAGGCACTGTTGAATGAATGCCCGGCCTTTAAAGCTCTTGCAATTAAATCAAGGGCTTCATGTAATTGATTCTGGAATCTGTCAGTTCTGCGGTTTTTCAAGTGCATAAGATACAAATAGGGCAGAAACATAGCTGCAATACCCATTACTGCACCCAGTAATTTATTATGAAGCATAAAAATGCCCAGCAGCCATCCAACGGCTCCAAGTAAAAAAGCTGATAAAATATAAACCCCAAGAGGATATTTTGCATTTGCCTGCATGACAAGACGATCCCAGGCTTTGACAAAAGTCAGGGATGCCAGGAATTTATCAAAAAAGGATATACTGCTCAATTTCCGTTTTTTTAAAATGTCACCTGATTCATTTTCAATAAATGTATATTTTGAAAGCCTTTTTTTGATTTGCTTTTTTTGCCCGGACTTAATCTTCCTGTAAGAGTAAAAGCATATCTCAATAACAAATATTGAAACAATAAATATTATCAAACCATAAATCATGAATTCCATATCATATTCCTTAAGACCTATACATCAATATTAACAGATGGATCAAAGTCAGTATTTTTAATAACTATGCCTGAACTTTTGAATTTTTCAAGGAATTTCGGACGGATTCCGTGGAATTGAAAACTTCCTTTTACACTTCCCTGATCATCCACCATGGTCTGTTTGAACGAAAATATTTCCTGCAATGTTATCATGTCTCCTTCTATCCCGGTAATTTCCGACAGGCTTACAAGTCTTCTGTTACCGTCAACCAGCCGTGTAAGCTGGATAACTATATTTATTGCTGAACTGATAAATTTTCGTAAAAACACAATTGGTATATCAAGATTTGCCATTGCCACCATTGTCTCTAACCGTATAAGTGCATCACGGGGTGAATTGGCATGTATAGTTGTCAAAGAGCCGTCATGCCCTGTATTCATTGCCTGGAGCATGTCAAATGATTCAGCACCCCTGACTTCACCAAGTATAATTCTGTCCGGGCGCATTCTCAGGCTGTTTTTAACCAGGTCCCGCTGCAGTATCTCACCCTTGCCTTCAATATTGGCTGGCCTTGTTTCCATCCGTACAACATGATCCTGTCTTAGCTGAAGTTCTGCTGCATCTTCAATAGTAACAATTCTTTCGTTTTCCTGGATAAAACGGGAAAGACAGTTAAGAAATGTTGTTTTCCCGCTGCCGGTGCCGCCTGAAATCAGTATATTGAGTTTGGCTTTAACCAATCCCTTAAGAATATCCACAAGTTCAGGTACAATAGTCTGATTTGTTACAAGGTCTTCAAGCTCCAGGGGTATCACTGCAAACCTTCGTATGGAAAGCATGGGTCCGTCAAGTGCAAGCGGCGGTATCACAATATTGACACGGGAGCCGTCTTCTAATCTTGCATCAACCATGGGGGTGGATTCATCAATACGTCTTCCAATTGATGAAACAATCCTGTCAATGATTTTCATTAAATGGTTGTCATCCTTGAATCTTGCAGTGGTGAGTTCTAATTTTCCGAATCTTTCCAGATAGATATGTTTATAGGAATTTACAAGAATATCTGAAATTGTTGGATCTTTTAAAAAAGGTTCCAAAGGACCGAGACCCAGGACCTCATCAATTATTTCAGTTAAAATCAGCTTTCTTTCCAAAAGATTGAGGGGCAGTTCATCAGACTCCTCTTTTAATATTTTTTCAGTTATCTGTCTGATTTCCACGGTAAGGGATTCCTTATCCATGGAATCAATAATGGACAGGTCAATGATATCAAGAAGACGATCATGTATTTTAGCCTTAAACTCAAAAAATTCATCAGGCATATGAGTGTTTTTGAGTTTAGGGGTAAATTTTAAAAGTTTATGTTCCATGATTTATTTTAAGAGAACCATCCCCATTTTTTTTTATTTTTATTTTCATCCGGAAAAAAATTCCCGGCATATTCATTGAAACTCTTTACTATTTTAGATTTTGGTGCAATCTGATAAAGAGGTTTTCCAGAGTTAATGGCAGACATTGTGGTCTGATAATCATTGGGGATAACCCAGGATATTTTTTTTCCTATCCCTTCCTGGGCATCATCTATGGACACTGTGCCTTTTTTAATATACCGGTTTAAAACAATATTAATATTTTTTTTTTGAATAAAACCATAATCCATAAATGAATTAATAAGCATGTTAGTGTTTGCAAGACAAGGAAGGCTTTGAATGGTAACAAACAGCAGTAAATCGGAAATCTGAAAAATTTTAAAAGCGGTCTCATTGATGGACTGTCCCATATCAATTACTATATAATCAAAATTCACTTTCATTAAATCAAGAAGAGTTGCAATGATCTCAGGGGTCGGGGGATGATCGTTAAGGAATCGGGGTGAAGGAAGAACATGTATACCGGTTTTATGTTCTGAAAGCACGCTTGATAAAAAAAAATGATCAAGGCGTTCAATATTTTTAGTAATATTACCCCAGTTATATTTCGGAGTAAGGTCTAAAAACATGGGAATCTCACCAAACACATCATTCATATCCAGCAAAGCAACAGAAGTTTTTTTTTGTTTCAGGCCTAAGGTCACCGCAAGGTTGGTGGCAATTGTTGTTGTACCGACTCCCCCCTTGCTGCCCGCCACAGTGAAAACCTGACCTGAACCCCCTCTTTTTTTGTATTGTTTTTCTCTTCGTTCCTGAAAATGGATCAAAGCTTCATTGATACTGCCTGTTTCAAGGGGTACCGGGAAAAATTCCTTTACCCCGATTCTCAAGGCCTTAATTAAAATATCCTGGTCTGAACTCTTAGATATTAAAAAAAATTCAGTTTTCTCATTTTTATCTAAAAAAGCCTGGACATACTCCAAATCAGTTTCATAATTTTGACCCAGTTCAAAAATTATTAAATCAGGCTGCTGCTGGAAGGTTTTATTAATAATTTCAATATTTTTTATTTCTTTAAAAATATTAGAAAATATATTGATAAATTCCTGGTCTTTGATTTTTAATTTTACAAACGCAGAGTTAATAGGCATAAAATATTCTCATAAATTAATCACTTTATTCTAATTGGCCAGATTGAACCAGATTAGGGACATATCCTTTAGCATTACCATATATTCCACCCGCACCCCTGGCAAATTCAGGACCGTCGCAATCATATGTTATTATCCTGTCGCAGATAATTTCAATAAAAAAATTGTTAACAGAGGGATTACTTATAGGCATTTTAGCAAATCCAACAATTTGTGTGTTTCCATTGGGACTGGTACAGCTTCCATTATCATCATAAACAACTACTGTGGCAGTCCATACATCATCATCCCCATCATTATCAATTGTTTTATTGGAATTAAACCAATTTAAAAAGTCACCGTTAGTTATTGAAGGGTGTGTTGTAGTCCCAGTAAAAAGGAAATCATCTCCTGTTTTAGTTCCAGTGAGAGTGTTAGAATACCATCCGGCACAATCATTTGTGTCCAAGTTGCTAATTTCAATTGGTGAATCGCAATGATCTATATAACTTAATGAGACTCCAACAGGTGCAATAAGTATGCTGTCACATATTTTTTTTCTACCTGAAAGCACAGCTGTTGCAGTGCTTTTTACATCAAAGGTATCAAGAGAAAATACACGTGCCAAAAATGTATTTATGCCGGTCAGCCTGACTGTTACGCGGACACAATCAGGGTTCTTAAGAACTTCAGCCAGCCCCACCGTATCAGGATCGTCATCTGTCCATGGCCAGGTACTTATAATTATGTCATCAGAAGCAATGATGATTTTTTGCTCTGCCTCTTCAATGGTTGCTATATTTTTTGCAGCGTCTTGAATCTCTCCTTTTTCATCGAGAGTAATCTTGTTCCCATGTAAAGAATAGTCTTTATCTGTATAAATTTCTCCCAAATGCCTACAGGCTGCCAGAGCAGCAGCATCTGCTATGTTTTGAAGTTCATTTTGTTTGGTGTACATATATCCAACATCAATGGCAAGGGCACTGACTCCTATGAGTACCGGCAGCATCATGGCAATCAGAACAGCAGTGACTCCTTTCTGGTTATTAAAATGGGAAGAATTAAATAATAATATTTTAGACATTATTCATTCCATTCGCATATTGGCAGAAGCTTTAATTGTGATCGGACCTAACAAGGGGTCAAGATATAAAAATTTATATTCATACTCTACTTTAACTTCAAGATCATCGCCAAAGAAAAAAGTATCTCGATCAGGTGCAGGTGGGAAAATTGCAATGTTATCATCATCAAAAACCTCATTATCAAAAGTTACAAGATGACCCTTTGCATATAACTTAACTTTGTCTTTAATCCTTTTATCTTCATCTGAACTAACTATGCTACCATCTTTTTCAACTGCTCTTATAATCGAACCGGCTCTGGCACCTTCCCCTGCTGCATTGGCAAGGATATGCTTATTGAAAAAAAAAAGCGAAAGCTCAATCATCCCAAATATTAAAGTCAAAAGCACAGGTAAAACAAGTGCTAATTCTACAGCAGTAGTGCCTTTCTGATTATTTTTCAGGGATTTCAATTATATTCAACCTATCCATAATTAAATTTCTTTTTCCACCCTCATCTCAGATTTTCCTGTCAGTTTTGTCGTATTCTTACTAAATGTTTCAGGAAAAAAATCATCAAGAAAACCATATAAAAGATGCTTATACTCGATGGTAATTTCTGCCTGCCTGATTCTTTTTTTATCTAAAAAATAGATACTTGTATCATCATCATTAATAATATAATCATCCCCGATAAGATATATCAGTTTGCCCATACAATAATCTTTCATGGCCTTTTCTGCCGATGCCGTGTCCTCGGGTCGTACTATTGCCATTCTTGCCCCTACTCTGCTGGCATTGGTTAAAACCTGCTTATTATAAATAAGACATGCTATATCAATTGTACCAAAAAGTAGTAAGGCCATGAATGGCAGAACCATTGCGAGTTCAACCGCTGCTACTCCTGCCTGGTTTCTAAATATCAGAGGCTTCATCTTTATCTTGTTCCAACACCTGTAAGGTCAATGTTATATATCTTTCTTGTTGATTGTCGTGTTTTAAAACTGTCTTGATATTGATCAAGGGTGTTCATGGCTGCCTTGCCATTCAAATCTGTAACAGGTTCAGTATTATCAGGGGCATCGGGATTTATGATCTGATTAAAGCGGGCAGTCTCATAGGATCGACCCCAGTTTTGATTTAGAGAAGATTGTTCATGATATGAAGAGTTGCAGCCAAATATTATGGGACAGATAAGTAAAATTATGGATATTAAAAGTTTTTTATTCAAAATATTTTCCTCCCCTGGGTATCTCCTGTTTTATTCAGTTTCAAATGAATGTCCGAACTGGCCATCCAGATCAGCTTCAATCTTTTCCTGTTCAAGTGATTCATTGTTTAGTGATTTTTTGACAGGTTTTTTTATATTTAAAAATATTTCACTGTCATCCGGTTCCACATAATAATCAGTTGGAACTGGCTGGGTGGCAGCATTCATTGGTTTGACAAGACGAGGGGTTACAATTATGATAAGTTCTGTTTCATTTTTTTGAAATGAAGTGCTTTTAAAAAGTGCTCCAAGTATGGGAATATCGCCCAGTAATGGAAATTTTTGAACATTTTCTTTGATCTTTTCCGATAAAAGACCTGCAATGGCAAAACTCTGCCCGTCGCCAAGCTCAACCATGGTTGAAGCATTGCGGCTGGTAAGTGCCGGCACGACAAATCCTTGGAATTGTACTGCTGTGGAAAAATCAAGTTCAGATACACTTGACTCAACCTCAATGCTGATCTTGTTATTGTCCAGTACCGACGGTGTAAATGATAGCCCTATACCATATTTTCTGTATTCAATTGTAATGCCTTCGAACCCTTGAGATACTGGTATGGGAAATTCACCACCGGCAAGAAAACTTGCGGTCTGACCGCTCAGGGCTATGAGGTTTGGCTCGGCAAGTATTTTAATAAGGCTATTCTCTTTTAAGGCATTGATAAGCGCAGTCCATCGAATATGTCCACTAGTATTTCTGAACAACGCAGTAACTGCTGGTGAAAAAGTTGATACTGAATTCAATGAAAACTCTGAAAGCTCCCCTCCAAGTCTTGTTACTGCAAATTCGCCGGTAAACCCAAGCTCTTTCCCAACTGAGCGGGACATTTCTGCCATCTTGACTTCCAGCATGACTTGATGGGTGCCGCCCACCTCAAGAAGATTGTTTATTTTTCCCTTGGGAGCATAAGATTTTGCAAGTGCCAGAGCCTGTGATAAATTTATGGTATTGGACACTTTCCCATACAGGGTGATGGTTTTATTAGTGGCAATTACATTTATATTTTTCTCATTGGGCATCATTCTTTGCAATTCTAATTTCAGACTGGTGAGATCCAGTTTGACTTCAATATCATAAATGGCAATCATTTTATCTTTAAGGGACAGGATCATATTGGTGGTCCCTATTTTTTTCCCTTTAATATAAATTTCATTTGGCCCAAGAACGAGGATATCAGCTATTTCAGGGGAACCTATCTGTACCCGGAATTCATCTCCGTCCTGTATTTCAAATGGCGGTATCAGGATAATTGATTTTCCCAATACAAGATTGATTTTGTCAGGCTCCACAGTTTCAGCAGTAAAATTATTGCGAGCCATTGTGTTGGCACCTGTAAAAATCAGGAATAAAAGAGTCGTAAAAATAATTTTATATAATTTAGTCATGGGAAATACGTTTAATATTTTCATGGGCAAGATTCAGCATCCTAAAGTTTAATATCTTTCGTATCTATAATTTCAAGTCCTTTTATTATAATCATTGAAGCTTTTTCATCTTTTTTGGGTTTTTTATATTTTCTTTTTCCAACTTTTCTTTTTTTATGCCTGTTTTTTGGTAAAACCTGTTTTTCAGGTTTACCATCCGCAAATGCCATAGATGCAAGTAATTGAGGGATGGTAATACCTTTGGTGGCAATGCTGTCACCATCATTTATATTTCGCAGTGCAAATTGAAGCCGGCCTTTTGTGGCAGCCAGGGTAAGTCTTTCACCCTGTTCCGGAGTGACCTCCAAAGTATAAACACTAACAGGTGAGGGCTTACCCTCGCCATTGTCCTGGATCTGGGTGCCGCTTGCCAGGACAAGAATATCCTCAAGAACCATTTTTGTTATATTAATTTTTTTTTCCGGGTTTTTAATAGTGACCAGGACATCAACCTTGTTTCCCGGTTTAATAAAGCCTGAAATTCCAAGTACATTGTTTCCCTTGACAGCAATTGCCCTTTTCCCGGGATCAAGTACTACAGAAATACCGCCGGTCTTAAGATCAATCGGTGCCAGTCTGTGCTCAACAACAGGATCGCCTTGTTTAAGAGATGAAACAACTATTCTGTTTTTCAGCTTATCCGGTTCGGTAAAATAGCCCGAAGGAAGGCTTTTTTTTAAAAAAACAGCTGTTTGTAATAATTCAGGATTAATTTTGTTACCATGGGGAATATCTTTTTTTGCAACAACGATTTTGATTTGATTGGTTTGCTTTACTTTAACTTCTTTTTTGGATGGTTCTTTTCCTGCTGTTTTCCATTTATATACAGCATAACTGCCGCCCATTGCTACCAGCAAAGATAAGGCAATAGGAATAAATGTCTTTAATTTTACCAAGAAAAGCCTCCTTTTTTATATTAAAAATTCATATCCGGCAATGGCCAGTCCCATATATAAAAATGTGCCAAGAGCAATTGCAATCCCGTAGCAGAGTTTTGGTTTGTTTTTATCTTCAATTACAGGCTCCGGGATATATTTTTTTGTTAATAAAAAAGCCAGCATAGTATGAAAAGCTTTTGTAAAATATCCTTTAAAGATTTTTTGATTTAATAATATAATCAATAGGGCATAAATACCTCCGAAAAGTGCAGTAAGCAAAAAAGCTGAAAAAACTGCTTTTGCTCCAAGCCACGAACCTACTGCGCCCATTAGTTTAACGTCCCCGGCCCCTGTTCCTCCCATGATATAGGGGAGAAATAAAACTGCAATCCCGACAGCAAGACCAGTCAAACTTAAAATTAGACCGTGGATGCCGTGTGCATATCCATAATATAACATTGCTGCCAAAATGGCTGTAAAAGTCAGCTTATTAGGGATTCTCTGATTGTAAAAATCAAAAAATGCAGCAATAGTCAAGATAATACTTAACAACACATAAACAAAACTATTTGCTTCCATACTATATTCTGTTATCTGGTAATTGCTTATAGCATTAACATTTACAGATCAAAGCCAATTCGTTCTGCTATCCTCTAAAAAAATAACTGGTTTAATGCCAAAATTATTTTTAACTGGCATTGGAAACTGCGGATGCAACACTAATAAATTTATCTCTTAAATCTGTTCCAAGCCCTGTGACAGCTAATATTATTACAGCAGCTATCAATGCAACCATAAGGCCGTATTCCACTGCTGTTGCACCATCCTCATCTTTCAAGAAATTTAATAAAAAATTGATGAATTGTTTCATTTTGGATTCCTTTTTTTTAGTTTAAACAAAAATGATTAAAATATTATTGCATCATAATCCTTTTCCTTTGATTATACGCAATATCAATGCCGCAAAGTAAAATATAATAGTATCAATTGCATCGTATAGACGATAATATGAAAAAATATCATAACAGTCAAGGACTTGCTGAATTTAATTTGTGAATTTCCCTTTTTCTTTTTAGGTTATATTTTATCACATAAAAGGTCAGATTTATTCCACTATGAAATTTTTTTCCCATATTAGGAAATTAATTTCTCAATTTTAGGAAATCTATTTCCCATATTAATAGAACTTGCTTTTTACCGACAAAAGTATGAAAAAGAGTAAAAGGCTTAGATATGAAGCAGCTTTTAATGAATCAAGGAACAGGGAATAAGGCTCATCGATAAAATAATTAAAGATATTATTGCGAGCATCAGGAAGAATGCTCTGTCAGGTGGTGGATTTTCAAACCACAAAACCGGTACTTACCGTCCGGATGCTACAGCCTGGGCTGTTATTGCCCTTTCAAGTCTTGATATCAATGATTCATTAATTGAGTCTGCTGGAAAAAAACTTGGGCGCACCCAAATGTCTGATGGACGTGTACCTCTCAAAATTGATTATCCACAAGCCTGCTGGCCCACATCCCTGGCAATTATTGCATGGCATGGTAAAAAACAATTCCGAAATAACCAGGCCAAAGCTATTGATTTTATGCTAAACTTTTCCGGTTTACACTGGGAACAAAAAGATTCCCTGACTGGACATGATACAATTATTAAAGGGTGGCCATGGATTGAGAATACCCATTCATGGGTTGAACCGACATCATTGGCAATGATTGCCATTGAAATAGCTTATAAAAGCAAGCATTCCCGTATTAAAGAAGCAAAAAAAATGCTGCTGAACAGACAACTTACTTCCGGGGGCTGGAATTACGGCAACACCATACTCTTTGGTCAGCAACTGCGTCCCATGCCTGAATCAACCGGCATGGCGTTAAGTGCACTGCATAAAAAAATTGATAAAAAATTTATTAATAAAAGTTTGGAGTATTTACAATATAAAATTAGATATTTAAAGACACCTTTTTCATTGGGCTGGGGATTATTAGGGCTTGGTGCATGGGGGTTAACACCTGCGGACAAATCAAGTTTAATTGCAAGATGTCTTGAGCAGCAGGAGGTATTTGGAACCTATAACACTTTGCAGCAGTCTTTACTGCTCATTGCCCTGGCTTCTGAAAAAGGACTTGTACAACTGGTACGGGAAAACCATAATCAGACATAAAAAAATGAAACACAGCAAAAGTACTATTATAAAAAAACCTTTTCTGACCCGAAGAGAATTCCTTGGAGTTACCCTTGCCGGCGGTTTAACTGCATTCAGTGCAATTAAGCTTTTAAACCTTTATAAAAATTTTAAATACAGGGCAGAAACATTCATTGCAGGAGCTGATAATTACACAATAGATTTTTCAAAAATTATTTTATCCGGATTCAAAGAGCTGGGGATAACACCAGAGGAGATTAAGAACAAACGCATTCTTCTAAAACCTAACCTTGTTGAAACACATGAGGGTTCAGTCCATATCAATACCCATCCCCTTGTGATTCATGGAGCTGCTGAAGCATTTTTGACACTTGGGGCAAAAAAAGTTTTAATAGCAGAAGGGCCCGGCCACTGCCGGGATTCATTACTGCTGGTTGAAGAATCCGGTTTATCCGATGTCCTTAAAGAAAACCCAATCCGATTTGTTGATATTAACTATGATGATGTTTATACCATGCCAAACCTGGGGGGGATATCCAGCCTGGAAAACATGGTATTACCGAAAATTCTCAAAAGCGTTGACTGGATTGTCTCCATGGCCAAGATGAAAACACATCATTGGGCAGGTGTTACCCTGTCCATGAAAAATATGTTTGGCCTTATGCCGGGAAGCTATTATGGCTGGCCCAAAAATGTTCTTCACTGGGCAGGAATCAATCAGTGCATATTTGATATAAACGCAACTATCAAACCTCATTTTGCAATTGTTGACGGGATTGTTGGCATGCAGGGGGATGGCCCTATCATGGGGGAACCTATTAATTCAGGTCTTCTGATTATGGGTCGCAATCTTCTCGCAGTTGATGCAACATGCGCCCGTTTAATGGGAATTGACCCATACAAAATCTCACATCTTGCAGCTGCTGATCACCAGTTTGGCACGATCAGCAAGGCATTCATACAACAGCGCGGAGAGAGCCTCTCTTTATTGAAAACCAATTATAATCTGATAGACGTTATACCCGCTCAACAGGGTATTCAACTTTGATTACGGCGTATGTTGCACTTAATTGTTAATCAAATATTATTTGCTTAATTATTTTCACATGATAAACTGAAAAAAAAATTTACTGCAAATTGTAATATTGGCTAGTTGGATGAATTTAAAAGAGTAAAAGTAAAAGCATGAAAAAAGCAATTTCGATAGTTATTCCAGCTTTTAATGAAGAGGTTGGAATAAAACCGGTCCTTTCTGAGTTGGTTAAATATTTGATGGATAGCGGTTTAGAACATGAAATTATTGTAATAAACGATGGGTCTTATGATAATACCGGGTTAATTGCTTCATCCATACCTGGTGTTAGAGTGATTGAACATGATAAAAATAGAGGATATGGTGCATCTTTAAAGACAGGTATTCGACATTCAAAATATGATATTATATGCATATCTGACGCGGATGGCACATATCCGAACAAACGTATTCCAGAATTAGTTAATCATATGATAGACGGTAATTATGATATGGTTGTAGGTGCCAGGGATTTGAATGATTCATCTTTGATACGAAGACCTGCAAAATGGTTTATCCGAAAATTAGCAGAATATATGACAGAAGAGACAATCCCTGATTTTAATTCAGGGTTAAGATTATTTAAAAAAAATATTGCGAAACGGTTTTTCAGTTTGCTGCCGGATGGCTTTTCTTTTACAACAACAATTACCTTGTCAATGCTGAATAATGGTTATCTTGTGGATTTTGTACCAATAGAATATTTTGAACGAATTGGTAACTCCAAGATATACCCGATAAGAGATACATATAATTTTGTGATTCTTGTTTTACGAATTTCTTTATATTTTCAGCCTCTTAAAATATTTATACCCATGAGTGTATTGTTATTTTTGCTTTCATTTTTATGGGGTGGGTTTACCCATATAGTGTTTGGAAAGCTGGCTGATGTGAGCACTATCGTACTGTTTGTCGGGGCTGTTCAGGTTGGAACAATCGGCTTGCTTGCAGACTTGATTGATAGACGTGTGCCCAATATTTATCGTGATAATTCCCAAACCGTATCTTCTGGTAAGAATGATAAAAAATGTTAGTTTGTGTTTAAATGAATATTTTACTAATCAATCCCCCATCTGAAAATGAAATAATTGGAAATAATCCGACAATTATAGAGGAAGAGCGTGGGTATAACCCACCGTTAGGTCTGTTGTATATTGCCGCTTATATAGAAAAACATCACCCGGTACAAATACTTGATACTCAGGTTGAAAAAATTTCTTATTATGATTTGCCGCATATAATAAGTGATAAAAATCCTGATATTGTCGGTATTACAGCCATGACACTTACAATGCTTGATGTTCTTAAGACGATCCAGGTTGTTAAAAGTACGAATGAGAAAATAAAGATTGTACTGGGCGGTCCACATGTACATATTTACCCAGATGAAACCATAGTGCAACCCGGGGTTGACTTTCTTGTGCTTGGAGAAGGTGAGCTTGCCTTTAAGGAACTTGTAGATAATATTCACAATAAAGAAATGCTTAAAACGATAAAAGGATTAGTTTTTAAAGATAATGGAGTTATTGTTAATACCGGAACTCGTGATTTGATAGGAGATCTTGACACTCTACCCTTTCCGGCAAGGCATTTAACACAATATATGAAATATTCATCTCTTCTTGCAAAACGTGCACCAATTACAACTATGTTTACCAGCCGGGGATGCCCTTATGGTTGTTCTTTTTGTGACAGACCTCATCTTGGCAAAAAATTTAGATGGCGGTCCGCGGAGAATGTTGTTGATGAAATGGAAAGCTGTATAAATATGGGAATTCATGAGTTCTTTCTCTATGATGATACCTTTACAGTTAAGAATCAACGTGTTCATGAAATCTGTGATGAAATTATTAGACGAAAACTGAATATAGGCTGGGATATTCGTACACGTGTTGATAACGTTGATAAAAAAATGCTTAAAAAACTTAAACTAGCAAATTGTGAACGGATTCATTATGGTGTTGAAGCAGGTACGGACAGAGTTATCAAAGTTCTGAATAAAGGAATAAATATAGAACTTGTTTTAAAAGTGTTTAAAATGACTAAAGACATGGGGATTTCAACTCTTGCATATTTCATGATTGGTAATCCGACAGAAACAAAAGAAGATATCATGACTACATTTAAATTCATGAAAAAATTGAATCCGGATTATGTTCATATTACAATATTAACTCCGTTTCCAGCGACTAAGATATATTTGGATGGGCTTAAAAACAAAATCTTTATTAATGATTATTGGCGAGAATTCGCAAAAAATCCGAAACCAGATTTTAAACCACCTTATTGGGATGTAATATTTAGTAAAGAAGAACTGGACGAGCTGCTTATATATGGTTATAAATCTTACTATATTCGGTCAAAATATATATTAAAAAGACTTATGAGTCTAAATAGTTTTGATGAGTTCAAAAAAAAGACTAAAGCAGGATTGAAAGTATTGTTTATGAGATAGCTGTACTTATTTTTGTGTTTTTGAAGGGAAAATTAATGGCTGGCATGATGTGGGCGGTGCTTTCTAAATAATGGTGCAATTATGACTGACCCGAATATGGTGGGGACTTTAGATAGTGAATATGCAAATGCACGTGAAACAAGAAAGTCGCTAAAATATCGTTTGTGGCGGCGCACATTTGAAGTAATGTTTGCGATTAACAAATATGCAGTGATGCAGAAAAAAAATATTATAGATCTTGGAACAGCAGACGGAAGAATGCTGCAAAAAATTTATGAAAAATATCCAGAAAGTAGCTGTATTGGAATAGAATATAATTATGAATTAGTCCAATTAGCTCATAAAAATTTTCCGGAGTTAAAGATCCTTCAAGGAGATATTCAGATGATAGATTATCCTGATAATTTTTTTGATGTAGCTATCGCAACTGCTGTTATTGAACATGTCCTTGATCCTGCTAAGGCAGTTTCGGAAGCAAAACGTATACTCAAACCAGGTGGGGTTTTAATACTGTCCAGCCCAGACCCCTTTTGGGAATATATTGCAACAAAGGCAGGCCTCTTGGATAATGAACAGCATAATGAGGTAATGAGTTTAAAACAACTTTCTGACTTGATTGAAAAGGGTGGGTTTAAAGTTCTTGAAGCGTATAAATTTATGCTATCACCGATTGGTATTCCGTTTGAGTTTATTATAGAAGGGTACTTACGTAGGCTAAAGCTCGGTTGTTTGATGGCTAATCAGCTGCTCATTGGTAAAGCTTAATTTTATGGAAAGATTTATTTTTGCATTTCTCAATATTAAAGATAAGATAAAAAAAGTAATAAATAATCCTGCATTAATTGGGTTCTATCTTCAAATATATATTTTCAGTCGATTCAAAAAAAAAAAGCCTCATATATATATAGTATCTTATCCTAAATGTGGTCGGACATGGTTAAGAATGATGTTACAAAAATATAGTGACAATATAGGGCTTTCAAGAAAAATTTATAGTGATAAAACTATTTTAGGATTACCGGATGGCAGGACAATAAAATTTGAGCATGACCAAGGCAGTTGGGTTCCAGCACCACCTATGATAAAAAATTTAAAATTTAATGTGTCAAAATATTCAGGAAAGAAAGTTGTTTTTCTCGTGCGAGATCCCAGAGATATTTTAGTGTCAAGTTGGTATCATCTTAAGTTTAGAGAAAATATTTATCGGAAAAATCTGAGTGCTTTCATCAGAGATGAACTTGTAGGAATCCATAAAGTGGTATCCTATATGAATATGTGGTGTGAATCTAAAGATATTCCTGATCATTTTTTTTTGTTGCGTTATGAGGATTTGCATGCCAATACAGAATTAACCTTTCAAGGTTTACTTCTTTTTCTCAACATTCCTGTTAATAAAAAAAACATTTCTCATGCTATTAAAGAGTGTTCATTTGCAAACATGAAAAAGATGGAAACAGATGGGGCATACAGGGAACCATGGATGAAACCCGGTACAAAAAAGCTTGAACATTCCATGAAAATTCGTAAAGGTAAAATTGGTGGATTCAAAGATGAATTATCAAAAGCGGATATTGAACACGTTAATAGTATTATTGATAATAAACTAAACAAGTTGCTATCGTACATAGAAGTTTAATGTTTTTATATGAGAATTATTACAAAATTTTTTAAAAAAAATAGTCAACAGATAATTAGGTCGTTATCGCTAATTATTGGTTTATTGCTGTTCTTTTCTTTTATATACTTCAGTGGCTGGGATAGAATACGTCAGCTTGGTCAACTAAAATTATTACCGCTAGTATTAATTTTCATTTTTACCTTTGGAATAACAAGTTGTGTTTCGTTTAGATGGGGAGGCTTGGTAAATGCAATAGGAGAACGGCGAGTAGCGAAATGGCATGAATATTATCATTATTTTATTGTGAGTCGAGTACTTGGGTTTGTATTGCCTAAAGATGTAACTGATTTTTTTGGGCGAACTGGTTTAATTAATAGATTACATTCTTTATCCATTGGAAGGTCTGGTGTCTCAGTGATATTAGATCGTTTTTTTGATTTGCTATCAGTGTTAATTTTTTTTTGTGCCTCCCTTCCATACTGGTTAGGCTTTGTTGATTTGGGGCAAGGAATAGCTTTAATGGTGGGTTTATCACTTATAATTTATTTAGACATACTATTTTTTTATAGAAGTTTTTTTAAGGTTCTATTATGGATGGCTGCAATCGGAATAAAGTTTATTAATCAGATGCCAATTCTCAAAAAAATATCTTTTAACCCGGAAGTTTTCTACCTTTTAGATAGAAAAATAATATCTATTTCATTATTATTAAGTGCTTTAAAATTTTGTTTAACAGCTCTGCGTTTTATTTTCATCGCCAGTGCTCTTCAGATTTCCATTCCGGTTTCTTTAATTGTTTTGGGTACTCCTTTAGGACAATTGACATATATTATCGCGATTACACCAGGTGGGCTTGGGATTTTTGAAGCGGGCTGGTTTGGAATCTTATTGGCCGGGGGCATCGATTCTGGACCGGCTTTATTATTTGTTGTCGGACAAAGGATTTTAATAGTAACCTGTATATTATTTATTTTCATGATTATTCAGTTAAGCTTTTTTCATAATTCAATAAAAAAAATATGGTAATTATTCAGCAAAAAAAATGCATCCGATGTCATTTTTTACTTGACAAGGGTTTTTGGTAAAAGTTTGCTTTTTGAGTTTTCGTTTCAAACCCAATTGTATTCGCATCATATAG
>JAQIBP010000075.1 GCA_027858995.1 Deltaproteobacteria bacterium
CTATATGATGCGAATACAATTGGGTTTGAAACGAAAACTCAAAAAGCAAACTTTTACCAAAAACCCTTGTCAAGTAAAAAATGACATCGGATGCATTTTTTTTTGCTGAATAATTACAATTATTTTTATCTTCTATATATTTTTTCTCCCATTCCTCCAATTTTTCTTCCCATACAATATCACCTTCTTCAGCAAAGAGAGCACATAAAGTCCCACATTTTTTTAATGCCCTGCTGGTGGCTGAGGATGTGGAGTTATAATCATAACACCAATAAAAAATTTTATGATTTAGTGGGTTAATAGCAAATGCCTTATGAGGTTTTAGTGAAAAGTAGTTTATTATCTCTGCTTCATAAATTTTGTTATCAAGATTGAGTAGACGAATTGCTCGATCTGTCTTTTCACTGGTTTTCAGCTCACCTATATTTTTGAAAAAGCCTTCTTCCCACCCACGTTTGTAATCAATGTCAGATGAAATAAGTTTATGATCTTGTGTCCATTTGTTATGTTTATTGCCAGCTGCAACCAATCCAGAGTTGGCACCATCTTTATATCCTTTTTGAAATAAACTCGATCCTTCTGGAATGGGGCCTACGTCCACTGCAACACACCCTAAAAAAGAAAATAATACTACCGCTGTCAATAATAATAATTGGTTTTTAGAAATAAATTTCATTTTTCTCCTTTTATTCTGATATTCTGAAAATGACTGTAATCCAAATTAAAATTTAAGATAAATAATTGACCTAATGTTTCCTTTGTCATTAGAAGATTTAGGCAATATCTATATGTTTATGATAAACCCTACAAACATATTGCCAACAAAATTAATATTTGCTACTTGTCAGAACATTAATAAAGGGGAGAACACTCAGCATTAAATCCAAGAATTTGAGCACTGCACAATAGGTGCCTAAATGAAGAAGAAATTCTGATATCAAGTGTAAGTTTAATATCGAATAAGATATCTCATGTCAACAGATGGAACCCGTTATTTTTTTTTTGGAGATCAGTTTGATTTTAATTCAAAAAAACTTGGAAAACAATTATCAAAATCTGATAAAATATTATTTATTATTATGTCTCTAAACAATTTTCAGTTCTTTAACAGGAGCATGAGTCAAGCAAGCATTTAGAAGGCGTAAAGGTAATTCTGGCTCCCAAAAGCGTCGATTAAAACGATAACAAAATTCTGAAACATACTCTTGCAGATACTTATGTGAAACTCCATGGAAAGTCCCATTAAGAAATTTTTTCAAATTGCCAATCATTATATGAACCAAAGGCAACCAGTTAGAAGCCTCTTCTAAAGGAGTTATTTTTTTATCATGTTTATGAGTCTCCCCAATAGAATTCAAAGAAGGGAAAGCATCTGTTCTTACTGTCTGACCAGGCTTAATGCGATGTTTTACAAATTCACGAATAGTTTGTTTGTTAATCGCATCAACTGCTTGAGCAGCCATAAATCCAGCCTTTTTTCCTCGTCTCTCAATCGCTACCACTACGGGCTTTTTTCCTTGGGCACCTCGACCCCTCTTTCCCGGGCGTTTACCACCCACAACAGCATCATCCATCTCAATAAGATTCTTCAGTCGGTAAAGACTATCACGGTGCTCCATTGCTGTTCGAATCTTTTTAAGCACATTACGTGCTGTAGGCCAAGAGACACCAATATATTTTGCCAACCGCAAAGCAGAGATACCTCCCTTATCAGCCGAGACCAGATAAATAGCCCAGAACCATTTGACCAATGGCAAATTAGTAGAATGAAACAACGTGCCTGTGGTCAGGGAAACATGATACTTACATTGAGAGCACTGGTGTGTTTTTCTGGTGGTAATATAGCTGGCTTTTTTGCATCCACAATGTGGACAATAGAATCCTTCTGGCCAGCGAACCTTAAAAAGCGCTTTTGAACACGTCTTCTCGGTTCCATATTTTTTTGCCAAGTAAGCAAAGACATTTCAGGCATTTTCATGGCATACTCCTTTAATGATTGAACTATATGATTTTAAAATAAGTATTATCATAAATGCTGAAAATTGTTAATAGCCATATTATATTAAGATCTTGAGGAAAAATTAGTTATATAATTTGTAATTATTCAGCAAAAAAAAATGCATAAAAAGTCATTTTTTACTTGACAAGGGTTTTTGTGAAAAATTGCTTTTTTGAGAAGCAATTCAAGACTGTTTGTTACAAAGGGATTGCGAGCTACAATAGCCATTTTATCAGTGCTTAAGTAAAGCAGTGTAGCGTGGCAGAGCCAAAAATTTAGAATGTGTTAAAATCCAACCTCAATCGAAAAATTGAGCCCTCAAAACCTGTGTTATAATAACTTCATTTAGAAAGCATTGAGGGAATAAATGAAGTTAGAAACAATAGATATTGACAAGACCATTGAAAGCACAAGGAAATCATTGGATGAGGATCCAAATGTATCTCCTGCTTTAAAAAGCTCTATGGAACTTTTGATGGTGTTGATAACCTTATTGCTCAATCGGCTGGGGCTCAATAGTAGTAATAGCAGCAAACCTCCATCGTCAGACCCGAACCGCAATAAGAAAAAGAAAAAGCCAGGTAAAAAAAGACCTGGTGGTCAAAAAGGGCATAATGGAACAACCCTGAAAAAAGTCACCAATCCTGATGTTATCAAAGAAATACCTGTCGATAAATCAAATTTACCCAAAGGTGAATATAAAGATATCGGTTATGAATCCAGACAAGTTATTGATATTGACATCTCACGGCTTGTAACAGAATATCGGGCTCAAGTGCTTGAAGATAGCAATGGTAAACAATACACAGCACCATTCCCCAACAATGTTGGCCGCCCTGTTCAGTATGGTGATAGTGTTAAGGTTCATGCTGTTTATATGTCTCAATATCAGTTGATACCATATAATCGTATTGAAGAAAACTTTCAGGACCAGGTAGGAATCCCGATAAGCAGTGGCTCTATTTATAATTTCAACAAAGACGTCTATGAAAGACTTGAAATTTTTGAAGAAGTTGTAAAATCAAAGCTGATAGAATCCGGGCTTTGTCATGCAGATGAGACAGGTATTAATATTAACGGTAAAAGACGCTGGCTTCATTGTGTATCCAATAATCTATGGACATATTATCTGCCTCACGAAAAAAGAGGTTTTGATGCTATGGAGACCATGGACGTTCTTCCTGATTTTACAGGCGTTCTTTGTCATGATCATTGGAAACCTTACTTTAAACTCAAATGTCTGCATGCATTGTGCAACGCTCATCATTTAAGAGAACTGGAAAGAGCCTGGGAACAGGATAAACAAGAATGGGCAAACGATATAAGAAAACTCTTATTGCAAATCAATAAAGAAGTAGAAGATGCCGGTGGGGACTTAAATGAAGCAGACTCCATAAAATATCGACAACAATACCGGAATTTGCTGGAAAAAGGTCAAAAAGAGTGTCCTCCCCCGGATAAAAGCCAACGAAAAGGTAAACGCGGACGTTTAAAACGTTCCAAGTCAAGGAATCTTCTTGAACGGCTGGTGGGTTATGAAAATGAAACCCTGCGGTTCATGGATGACAAAAAAGTCCCATTCAGTAATAACCTTGGAGAAAATGACATCAGAATGACCAAAGTCCAGCAAAAGATATCAGGCTGCTTTCGCTCCATGAGAGGAGCTCAGTTTTTCTGCAGGATACGCAGCTATCTTTCTACATGTAAAAAACATAATGTCAGAGCAAGTGAAGCACTCCATCTATTATTTGAAGATAAATTACCCGAATTCTTAAATGGGTAATTTTCTGATTGAAAAAATACGTAAATTCTTTATATAATCAAACAAGCCTATTTAATATTGGCTGAATAGTTACTATAATTTTTGCATAAATTTAATTTAGGAGGATTTTTAAATGGCAACTTACGAATGTTCAAAATGTGATATGGGTGTCAATGCAACTTGCGCAAAATGTGATGCTCCTCTTGTTGATGATATTTTAAAGCTTGAAGATGGGATTGAAGTTCAAATTTCAAAATGTCCAAACGGCCATGGTAAGATTAAATCACCCATGTGTTGTGGAGAGGATATGAGCTGTAAGATTGGTTGAAAACCCATCTATAAATAATTTTGCTGCTTGTTTGATCATGCATCAAGGATAATCTGGGTTATTTCATTTTTTGATCCCAGCCTGACAGGAGGTCCCCAGCAGCCAGTGCCCTGATTTACATAGAGTTTTGTTCCATTATAATCATAAAATCCTTTCAGATAACGCTGCTGCAGATAGACAAAATAGTTGAATGGCCAGATCTGCCCTCCGTGGGTATGGCCTGCCAGCACAAGATCTGTTCCATATTCTGATGCTTTTTTAACGGCTATGGGCTGATGTGCAAGAAGTATCTTTTTTTTACCATTTTCAAGTCCAGAAAGCGCTTTTTTAAAATCAGATGCATGCTCTCTGCCAAAGTTTTTGCCCTCATGATCTGTAACACCTGCAAGATAAAAATAGTCGTCTTTTTTTCTGATTTTAATATTTTCGTTATTTAAAACTTTTATTCCCATTTTATCTATGGCAAGGGTCCAGTTTTCAACTCCACTGTAATATTCATGGTTTCCTGTAACAAAATAAATTCCTTTATCAGCTTTTAAATTTTTTAGAGGATTAGCTTCGTTCAGAAGTTTTGCAGTGGATCCATCAGCCAGATCACCCGTTATGGCAATAAGATCAGGCTTTAAGCCATTTACCTGGTCAACTATCTGTTCAAGGATTTTTTTTGTCATCATCTGCCCAAGATGAAGATCAGAAATCTGAACAATTTTAAAACCCTTCAAGGCTTCAGGTAATCCTTTAAGTGACACATTGAATTTTTTTACTACTGCATTGGAGTAATAATTTTTAACCCCAATGCCGGATGAAATAAGGACTATTGTAGAAGCAGCAGAGGCAATCAGTCCTGAAACAAATTCTCTTCTCTCAGGATTTGCAATCTCTTCACCTGCCGTGGTTAATTTCTGGAAAATATATACTACAATTTTTATCATATCTATGGAAAACAGTAAAAAAAACAATAACATCATGACACCAATCCAGAAATAAGATAACCATAAAAGGGGAAATGAATATTTGAGAGGCAGAATTCTATCTGCCAAGAGAGCAATGGGGAATGACAGTGTAAATGCAATCAGTGAATAAGTCCCTATATTTTTGTAGAGACCACTCAAACCAGTATCTCTGATAAGTCTCAGCCATAAATAGTAATGTGTTGATAAAACTATTATCGTTACTGTAGAGAAGAAAATTATAAACATCAGGGTTTTTGTCATGATATTGAAATAGTCTCTAATTTTTATAAAGACTCAACGACTCCTGCAGCAATCAGAGGGATCAATATTTCATGGTGGCCTGTGATGCTGTAGCCTTTGCCTTTTCCAAGGGTGGGCCGGTTTACAACATTGGTCATTGGTCTGTAGTGCTGGATAAAATCAAGATTTACAGTGGTAAAATCATCAACTGCTGCCCCGAGATTTCTTGCCAGGGTAACTGCTTTCAGGAAAACTTCAGGCATGATAACAGCAGAACCTGCATTGATGAACACGCCTTTTTCAAGTTTTGCAATGTGAGATGTAAAGAGTTTGAAATCATGCAGGGATGCTTCTCCACATGCTGCGGCATCAAAATCAGGGTGCATGTGGATGATGTCTGTACCAATGGCCACGTGAATTGTTACAGGTATATCAAGGTCAGCTCCTGATGCTGTTAAACTTAAATCTTTAAATTCAAGGTTTTCTTTTAATATCATTTCACCAACTGCTTTGCCAAGGCCTGTGGATTGTTGTTTTGCATTTTTTATGGCCTGGTTGAGAAAATCAGATGTCTCTCTGGCCATGCCAAAACTGCCGGTGCCAATGGATTGAGCCACATCTTCCGAGGTCTTTCCAATCATGGCTGTTTCAAGATCATGGATAATACCGGACCCGTTCATGGATAGCATGGTAAAAACATTTTTTTTCATTAAATCAATTATAATGGGAGACATGCCTGTCTTTATAACATGACCACCCATGGCAAAGCAGACCTGATTTTTGTTTTGTGCCGCCCTGGTAATAGCTTTTATAACCGAGCGAAGGTCATTGCCTGCAAGGATTGACGGAAGAGTATCAAGAAAGTTTGAAAAGCTGCTGCCTTTTTTCCAGGGGGAAGAAAAATCCTTGATACTGACTTTGCTGTGCCTCTCCTTAATGGAATAGGTTTGAAGCTTGCTGTAATCCAATTTATTCACTGAAAATCATCCTTTCTGTCAAATCACACAATATGTGAGCAAGCATAATGTGAACTTCCTGTATTCTTGCTGTTGTGCCTGAAGCAACGCAAAATGGATAGTCGCTTAAATCTTTTAATTTTCCCTTGCTGCCTGAAAAACCAATGATACAAAGCCCCATATCTTTAGCTTCCAGGGCTGCTTTTATAATATTTGGTGAATTGCCGGAAGTTGATATACCAAGGGCAATATCTCCTTTTCTTCCAATAGCCTGGATCTGTTTTAAAAAAATATCTTCATAGGAATAATCATTGCCAATACTTGTAATCACAGATGTATCAGTGGTCAAAGCAATGGCAGCCAGGGGTTTTCTTTCCATCTGGAATCTATTGATAAATTCTGCTGCAATATGCTGGCAGTCTGCTGCACTGCCGCCATTTCCAAACAGGAGTATCTTTCTGCCCTTTTTCAGTGTGCCGGCCATCATGGATGCGCAGGCTTTAATTGTTTCAATGTTTTGGCTGAAAAAATCTTTTTTTGTTGAGATACTCTCTTCAACTATTTGTTGAATAAGGTTTTTCATGGGTGTTTTACTCTTTTATAAAATTCATGCAGTTTTAGTTTTTTCTTCAACAACAGGGTTTGTCTCTATTTTTTTCTGGATAATTTTCAATCTTTTTTTAAACAAGTTATTGTCCGTATCTATGTCTATACTGTTTTGTGCAAAGCTGCGGGCAATATTCAGATTTTTATCCTGAAGTTCTAAGGATCTGGCATACCCTGACAGGGAAATTGCATCACGGGGATTTATTTTAATGGCTTTATTAAATTCAAGGCCTGCTTTTTCAGGAAGATTGTTTCCAAGATGGATTTCACCTTTCATTCTAAAAGACAGTCCTGATTCAGGGTTGATTTCGCCAGCTTTATCAAGATGGGGCAAAGCTAGTTTTGTATGATTTTTTTTGACTAATAAAGATCCCAGGAGAAACTCAACTTCAAAAACAGCAGAGTCAATGCCATGGGCCTTTCGCAAATAAATTACTGCTTTGTCAATATCTTCTTCTATTTGATATAAAAGGCCGATATTGTAAATCACCATTACATCATTGGGGTTGATTTTCATGGCTTTGTCAAATTCAAGCTTTGCTTTATTAAGCTTTCCCATGACTCCGAAACAGACCCCAAGGCTGTTTATAAGATTGATATTATCAGGTTCAATTTCAAGTCCTTTTTGATATTCATCTAAAGCCATCTTATATCTATTTAACTGGTAAAGCCTATCGCCACTGATATTTAAGGAAGTAGCATCAAAATGAATCAAGGTGTCAGGCCCGAAAAAGGCAGCATGATCTATGGCTTTGATGGCATTGTCAAAGGTCTCTTCTTTTGAAAAATTTTGATAGGGAAATCTTGCCACCCCAATTAGAATATCTGCTTTAAGAGCAGTTGATATTTTCTCTTTTAATGAAATAATAAGTTGCGATGCTTTTTTGTCATTTTTGTAATCCCAGAAAGAGAAAACAAAGGAGGTATTATCCAAATTTTCCCATATACCTCTTTTATTAGCTTTTTTTTTATTTTCAAGTATTGAATTAAAAGTCTCTTCAAATACCACTTTTGACCTTTCTTGCATGGCTTTGGATGTCTTTGTCCTGGTTGAAACCTGGATTACGGCACACAAAAATTTTTTATTATTTATTTTGGCTTTTGAAAGTCGGTTTTTAAAGGTTTTAATTTGAATGGTTTTTCCCCAGAGAAGATCGCTGAAATAGGTTTTAGGCGGGTTGATATTAAAATCTTCTGAATCGGTTTTCAAAAATCGAATTTCTTTTGAATCGAATTTATTTATCATTTTTTATTTAATATTTTTTTTAAGGTTGATGATATGGATACTTCCTGGCCTGTTTGAATCGTTCTCGGGTCGAGAATATATTTATTATCCTCTATTCTGCCGATAATGGCAGGCTGAGACATACGCATTTTGACTTCAAGTCTGGATACTGACATATTTTTGGGTTGAATTGTTACACAGCGGGTGGCAAGGTTGAGTTGAGGAAATGATCCTCCTCCGGGTCTTGAATTCATATCTGCAATATCAATATCAGCAAGAGCGCCTGTCTCCTCCTTAATGATTTTAAAAAGTAGCTCTGCTTTCTGGCAGATCTCTTTAAATGATATGGTCAGCATTCTTAAAGTGGGAATTTCCTCTATGGCCTTTTTTTCATCCCTGTAAAGTTTCAATGTGGATTCAAGGGCTGCAAGGGTCATTTTGTCAATTCTTAATGCACGGGTTAAGGGATTCTTTTTTATTTGATCTATACTCTCTTTTTTTCCGATAATAATACCTGCTTGGGGACCGCCAAGAAGCTTGTCACCGCTGAATGTTACAATATCAGCCCCGGAATTCACTGAATCAGCGATTGTGGGTTCCGGTGGCAGTCCGTATTTTGAAAAATCAATCAAGGTACCAGATCCAAGATCTTCCATTATTGGGATATTTTTATCACTCCCGAGTTTTACAAGCTCTTGTAAACCAACACTTGCTGTAAAACCCTCAATTTTATAATTGCTTGCATGTACCTTTAAAAAAAGTCCGGTTTGATCACAAACAGCATTTTCGTAATCTTTCAGGTGAGTCCGGTTTGTAGTGCCCACCTCCTTTAAAATACACCCGCTTTTAGACATTACATCAGGCACTCTAAAAGATCCGCCTATTTCAACAAGCTCACCCCTTGATACGACGACCTCTCTTCCTTTTGCTATTGTATTCAATGCCAGAAAGACAGCTCCGGCATTATTATTCACAGCTATTGCACTCTGGGCTCCTGTTAATTCACATATCAGTTCATCAATTGCTTCATATCGGATTCCTCTTTTACCGGTTTTAATATTCATCTCAAGGTTGGAAAAAGATTGTGATATACTCCTTATATTGTTCAGCGCATCTTCACATAAAAGAGCCCTTCCGAGGTTTGTATGGAGTACCACACCAGTTGCATTGATTATATTAACGAGTTTTGGCTTGATTTTTTCCTTTGCAAAAATTTGTGCTGAATCAAGTATGGTTTTATCTGATATGTCAGTTTCAACGCTGTTTAAAATATTTTTTCTTATATGATCAAGAGCATCTCGCAGTGAATCGACAACAACACTTCTCGGGATATCAATAAAATCAATATTTGTTTTTGCAAGCTCGAGAAGATGATCTACCCCTGGCAGGTTTTTCAGCATGGCATGTTTGTCAGAATGTGTCATTTTTCTCCTTGGCTAATTTTTTATATCAGTATCATTGATTCCATTAATGGGGATGGCATCAATAAGCTCGGGAAGATCTGCCATTGTAACTCCGAGATGATCAAGGGCATTTTCAAAGTTTTTTGTCTGCATTGTTTCAAGATCAAACCCTGTATAAAATTTTTCCATGAGAAGATCTGCAATATATTGATCCAGTACAACCTTGCCAACATCATGGAGCAGTCCTGCTGTATATGCTGATTCTATTGTAGTCTGCTTGGATTTTTCTGTGATCTTCTCACATAGAGTTGCCACTCCCACAGCATGGAAAAAAAGTCCTCCCTTGCACAGAGAATAACCAGATGTGCCTGTCTGGGCAAAATAATCATTCACAACTGTGGTGATTACTGATTTGATCAGCATGCTTTGTCCAAGAAGAAGAACAGCATCTTTTAAAGATTCAATTTTTATTGAGCCTGCAAAAAAAGCGGAATTGCACAGTTTTAAAGTCTTTCCTGTAAGAACCTGATCATGGGAAAGCTCTTTGGTGATCTGAGTAATATTATGCTGATCCAATTGGAACATTCTCAAGATTTTTAAAGCAGTCTGGGGAATAGGTTTAAGTTGATCAATTGTTTTAAGAATATCCTTTTGGGACGGCATGGAAGCCTTGCCCTGTGATTTGGTATTATCTTCAAAAGCCGGGTTGATATTGGTTTTACCTGATTCCATATCAAGTTCAAGCGTACATGCAAAAAAACCACCGGTTTCTGATTTAATAGTTGTAATCTTATAATTCTTAAGTATGGATACCGTAATCTCTGCGGATCTCCCACCAATATCAAGGTTTATATCCTGCCGGCTCACAGGACCAACCAGCGCACCGCCCGCAATACTTGCCTTCAAATTTTCAGGCAAAGCTCCAAGGTCAATTAATTTATTGATAAGTATGGGAACTCCGGTAGAGGCATATTTTTCTGGGAAATCAACACTGCCAGTGGACAAAGGTTCAGGCAGCAGAATATGAATCATACCGCCGATTTTTGTTGATTCATCATACAAAGCAAGCCCCACACATGTCCCAAGATATGCCTGCAATTTATCAGTCTCTTCTTTACCTGTTTGTAAATGGCCAGCTGCAATGTGTTTTGTATTTAGATAATTCATTAATAAAAAATCTTATTCTTTATATTGATTAAAAATAGTATTAGATATCACTAAATGTCCAAAGTTTTCAACCATTATCTGTATACTGAAATATGATTTCATCTCTCCATTGAATTGCTCTGTCTTTTTCAAGATTTTTCAGTTTTAACCGATATCATCGAAATAGTTATGGATCAGAAATCTGTAAAATTTTTGCCTTTAAGGCAATCATCAGGTGAAGTTGCGTGTTGACAGCCTGTCGAAATAAAAGCTGGCACACATAATAGCAATTTTTAATAAAATATTATAATCTGATCTTTTTAACTCACTGTTGCCTTATCATCTGTTTTGAATTATCTTAAAGTTTTATATTTAAGGGCAGGATAAATGCAAAGAGTTGTTTTTCTGACAATACTGATTGGTATTCTAATTTTTCCAGGCTGTAAAACATTTGAGCCGGAAGCCGATATAACACCTTCCTTGATTATGCCCCAAAAGTTTTCCATTGATGCAGGCATCAATGATATTGTTTACAACCTGCACCTCTTTGAGGAGTGTGAAGAACTCAAATCACTGATAAACGATGCATTGAACAATAATTTTACCTTGAAAATTCTTAATGAAAGAATAAATCAGGCAAAAGCCATGGTTGCAAAAGAAGAGGCTGCTTTTTTCCCTGATCTCGGATTTTCAATTGGGGGGCAAAAAACAGGAACTCAGGTTAAAAATAGCCATGGTCAAAGTTCCAGATTTGATGGCACTCACTCCTGGGATGGCTCCCTTACCAGCACTTATACTGCTGATGTCTGGGGAGAGGCAGAGGCAAATAAAAAGGTTCAGGAGTTTAATTTAAAGGCAACAGCCTGGGATTTGGAAGAATCAACACTTGAATTGACAACCACCATTGCCCAAATATGGATTGATATTATCAGTAACCGGAATGAAAAGCGCATTTTACTGGATCAGATAGACAATAATAAAACTCTGCTGGAACTCCAAAAATTTAGATTCCTTCATGGCAAGGCAAATGCCCTGGATGTATCCCAGCAGCACGAGGTTCTTGCAAACGCAAATTCCCAGATTCCTTTGCTGGAAAAACAGGAACGTTTTTTATTAAACGAACTTGTTTTTTTGTCAGGATATTCCTTGATTGATGAAGTCCAGGTGAACAGGAAACAATTTCCTGAGATTATACCACTGCCAAGGGTAGGGGTTCCTTTGAATCTATTGGATAACAGGCCTGATATCCAGGCAGCCAGGCTCAGATTGTCCTCATCCCGCTGGCAAATTTCAGCAGCAAGAGCAGATCTTCTGCCATCCTTTAATGTAACAGCCCGGGCTCTGTTTTCGAGCGGAAAACTTGACCTGCTGTTTCACAACTGGATGGCAACACTTGCAGGGAGTATTGCAGGTCCTATTTTTGACGGGGGATTCAGGAGAGCAGAAATAGAGAGAGTAAAAGCTGTTGCAAAGGAGCAGTTAAATATCTACGCCTTGATAGTATCCAGAGCCATCCGTGAAGTTGAAGATGTTTTGATCACTATTCAAAAACAGGATGCCTTTATAAAATTACTTGGGAAGGAACTTGAAGCAGTAAGACTGACTTTAAAAGATGCAAGAATACAATACCAGAATGGACAAAGCAGTTATTTGAATTATTTGATTGCCTGGACCAGTATTCAAAACCTTGAAAGACAATTAATAAGTGAGCGTGCTATATATCTCAAAGATCGTATTGAGCTTTACAGAGTTCTTGGCATGAGTTTTGTTTTATGAATTTATAAAGGCTAATAAGATAATTGAAATTAAAAACAGGACACAAAAGTGAAATTATTAATAAAAATTATTTTGCCTGTCTGCCTTATAGTTGCAGGAGCAGCAGGCTGGCATTATTTCAAATCAAGCAAACCTGAAATTAAGCGAAAACCTCCTGGGCAGCAGGCAGTAGTAGTCAAGACGATTGTAATGGAAAAAGGAGACTATCCAACCTGGGTTCATGCAATGGGAACTGTTATGCCTGACAGGCAGATCATGTTAAAATCAAAACTTGCCGGAGAAATTATATCAGTTTCAAGAAAATTTGTTCAAGGTGGAGTGATGAAAAAAGGAGAGATGCTTTTACAACTTGATGATTCAGATTATAAAATTGAGGTTCAAAAAACAAGAAGCGCTCTTGATAAAACTATTGCATATCTTGCCATTGAAAAAGGCTCTCAATTGATAGCAAAAGAGGAACTTAAATTAATAAACAAAGCTTCTCCCGGCGAGATCACGGCAACGGATTTAGCTTTGAGAAAACCCCAGCTTACCCAGGCAAATGCAGAAATAGCAAATGCCAGAGCAGACCTTGAAAAAGCAGAATTGAATTTGTCCAGGACAAAGGTTTATCTTCCCTTTAATGCCCTTATCCTTGAAAAACATGTTGATTCAGGTTCTCTTGTGACTGCACAGGGAATGCTTGCCTCCATCGTGGATGTGGACAGGTACAAGGTTGAAGCGCTTGTGCCCCAGGATCGTCTGGCACTCTTTGGTACAGGTCGGATGTCAAATGCAGATGCCTTTATCAATTCAAATTATTCAAATCAGACCTGGAAAGGAACAGTATCGGGCACAACCGGGAAAATAACTCCCGAAAGCCGTATGGCCGGTGTGATTATTCTCGTGCCCGATCCCCTTGGTTTAAAAATTAAGGGTGGCAGGCCGCAACTGCTGCTGGATGATTATGTGAATGTAAGGATTAGAGGGCCGATTCTTGAAAATATTTTTTCTCTTCCTAGATCTGCGGTAAGAGACCACAACACAGTCTGGGTGTATAATTCAGGAATTCTTGAAATCAGAAAGATAAAACCTGTCTGGAAAGAAGAGAGTGTTATTTATGTTAAAACCGGCATCAATACAGGGGACAGGGTGATTACTTCTGATCTGCCAGTGGCTGTAGATGGTTTAGCCCTGCAGATGGCACCCCGAGAGAGTTCATGACTCAAAATATGGATCATCATGATACAAAAGGACCCATTGCCTGGATGGCAGGTAATTCCGTGACTGCCAATCTTATGATGGCAGTGCTTCTTATTGGTGGTCTTTATATGGGTTTTAATATTAAGCAGGAAGTCTTCCCTGAATTCAGTCTTGACATAATTAATATTTCCATTGCCTATCCAGGTGCAAGCCCGGAAGAGGTGGAAAAGGGAATTCTTCTGGCTGTGGAAGAGGCAATCCAGGGTCTGGAGGGAATTGATGAGGTTACAGCAACCGCTTTTGAAGGCTATGGTTCAATCACAGTCAAAGCCATTGAAGGGGCTAATATTAATCGTTTGTGGCAGGAGATAAAAAGCGAGGTGGATCGCATTGAAACTTTTCCTGATGAGTCTGAAGAGCCAACTATCACCATTGCAGCAAGAAAAAGAGAAGTTTTAAAAATCGCCCTTTATGGAGATGCTTCAGAAGCAAGCATGCGAACCCTGGCAGACCAGATTAAAGATCAACTTCTTCTTGATAAAGGAATTACTCTGGTGGAGCTTGAAGGGGTGCGGGAGAGGGAAATCCATATTGAAATTTCACAACAGACATTAAGACGCTATGATATTACCCTTCAGGATGTAGCATTGCGTATATCCAGAGCATCGGTCGAGCTTGGTGCAGGCGGTATTAAAACTTCCAGTGGAGATATTCTGCTGCGAATAAAAGATCAAAGGGATTATGCAAGACAATATGCAGCACTTCCAATTATAATATTAGAAGATGGATCAAAGGTCTTGCTTGAAGATATTGCCACTATAAATGAAGGATTTGAAGAGACAGATAATTGGGCATCATTTAACGGGAAACGGGCAGTTGTAATAGAGATATATCGCGTGGGTGACCAAACCCCGACCCAGGTGGCATCTGCTGGCAAATTGATGGTAAAACAGATCAATAAATCCCTGCCCCCGGGGATGCATTTAACAGTTTTAAGGGATCTTTCAAAGATATTTGAACAGAGAGCTGATCTTCTGCTTAGAAACGCTTATATCGGGCTTGGGCTGGTATTTTTTTTTCTGGCGCTTTTTCTTGAAATTCGTCTTGCATTCTGGGTGAGTCTCGGGATTCCCATCTCTTTTCTCGGCTCTTTTCTTCTGCTTGCGCCCACTGATTTTTCCATTAACATTGTCAGCATGTTTGCCTTTATTGTCACCCTTGGTATTGTTGTGGATGATGCTGTGGTTGTCGGGGAAAACATCTATTTTTGCAGACGTCAGGGAATGCCTTTTTTAAAGGCTGCTGTCAAGGGAACTAAAACAATTGCCATGCCGGTTGTATTCAGTGTTATAACCAATATGGTTGCATTTGTGCCATTGATATTTGTACCGGGTTTTATGGGAAAAATATTTAAAACCATTCCCTTTGTAGTAATTGCTGTATTTGCGATTTCTCTTATTGAAAGTCTTTTTATTTTACCTGCTCACTTAAGTCATGGTAAAAAACGTCCTCTGTTTTTTCCCTTGAATCATCTTGAAAAATGGCAGGAAGGATTCAGCTTTGGTTTTGAAACAGGGGTGAAAAAATATTATGGCGGTTTGCTTTTTAAATTGCTGGATCATCGATATTCTGTAATTGCTTTTGGCATTGCTCTGCTTATGACAGTTGTGGGATATGTCTCTTCAGGGAAGATGGGTATGGTAATGTTTCCCAGAGTGGAGTCTGATTATGCATTCTGCCAGGCGGTTTTACCCTATGGTGTGCCTGAAAAAACATTGAAGAGTGTTGAACAGCTTCTTGTTAAAAAAGCCCATGAAGTCATCCATGAAACAACCCATGAGAAAATAGGAGAAAAGGGTAAGAATCCTTTGTCAAAGGGTGTGTTTTCCCAGGTTCAAGACAATAGAATCACAGTGAGAGTCTATTTAACACCCCCTGATACAAGACCTGTCAGTACTGCAGAAGTGACAAACCTCTGGCGAAAAAAAGCAGGTAAGATACCAGGGCTTGAAACTATTACCTTTGAGTCCAACAGAGGAGGACCCGGATCAGGTAAAAATTTAACTATCAGTTTAAGCCACAGGGATAATAATATATTAAACATGGCAGGTGAGAGCCTTGCCAAAAACCTTTCAGCTTATTCCATTGTCCATGATATTGATGATGGGTCTGCCAAAGGGAAAAAACAGTTTGATATCAGCTTAAGTGCTGCAGGCAGGAGGATGGGATTGACTTCAAGGGAAGTTGCCAACCAGGTGCGCCATGCATTTCAAGGGGTGACAGCTGTAAAAAATCAGCGGGGCTCAAGTGAGGTAACAATAAAGATCCGGCTGCCAAAAAAAGAGAGGATATCTCTGGCAACCTTTGAAGAGCTGGTGCTTTTTGCACCTGCAGGAGAGATTCTACTTAGAAATGCTGTAAAAATAGTGGCAAGAAGAGCTTATACATCCATTAAAAGAACAGATGGAAGACGTGAGATTCTGGTTACAGCCAATGTTCGACCTGCTTCCAGGGCAGAAAATATATTAAAAGATATGAAACAGCAGATTCTTCCTGATCTTCTAAATAAAACTCCCGGGCTTTCCTTTAGTTTTAAAGGGCATCAGGCAGATATTCAAGAGAGTATAACTGCCCTTTTAAAAGGTCTGGGAATGGCTTTGCTCTGTATCTTTGCTCTTTTGGCTGTTCCTTTTAAAAGTTATCTGCAGCCGTTTATTATAATGTTTTGTATTCCCTTTGGTGTAATAGGCGCCATCATAGGTCATATTATAATGGGGTATTCTCTCTCGGTCATGAGTCTTTTCGGACTTGTGGCAATGTCAGGGGTTGTGGTTAATGATTCCCTGGTGTTAATTGATTTTGCCAACCGCCGGTGTCGTAAAGGCATATCTGCGCTTTATGCAGTCCATTCGGCAGGCATCCAGAGGTTCAGACCTATTTTGCTGACCACATTGACCACCTGTGGAGGACTTGCCCCTATTATTACCGAGACGTCAAGACAGGCAAGATTTTTGATTCCCATGGCAATCTCCCTTGGATTTGGCATCTTGTTTGCAACTTTTATTACCCTTGTTATGGTGCCTTGTTTATATATGATCCTCGAGGATATTAAGGGTTTATTTGGTAAACAGGATGCTAATTCGTCCAACTTCGGCGTTGGGTAAAAATTTTAATCCTCGAGATACTATTTGTATGTCTGTGGTTAAAATTTTCCCCCGCCTTGAATTTGGGTTCGAAGAAGAGTTTATGCTCACCAAATTAGCAATTCTGTATAGCCTGTTGAGGGAAATAGTTAGTAAAATAAAATGTAAAAGGATAAAAAAATATGCCAAAGCAGGGTAAGGATTATATTGTTTTCCCATTGGATTTTGCTTCTGTTAAAGATGCAAGAGAATATGTCAAGCTACTTGATGGAAAGGTGGGCACTTTTAAAATCGGGCTTGAACTGTTTATTGACCAGGGGCCCTCTGTGGTTGAAATGGTTAAAAATTTAAGCAGAGCAAAGGTATTTCTTGACTTAAAACTTCATGATATCTCCACTACTGTTCAAAGAGCCATGGAACGGGTTGCAAATCTGGGAGTTGATTTTGTAACTGTACACTGTTCATCATCCATTGCCATGCTTGAAAAAGCAGTCAAGGCAGGGCAGGGGAAAACCCAGATTCTGGGAGTTACTCTTTTAACAGACAATGACGCAGATACTCTGAAATCTGCTGGATTTAAGGATAAATTTGTGAAAGATCCTCATCTTCTTGTCATGGAGAGGGCAAAAATGGCTTTTGAATCAGGATGCTCAGGAGTGGTCTGCTCTGGAAAGGAAGTTGCGAAGATAAAGAAAGAATTTGGTAAATCATTTTTTGCTGTAACACCGGGAATCAGGCCTGAATGGTCTATCCTTGAAAATGATGATCAGAAAAGAATCACCACTCCGGGCCAGGCCATCACTCTTGGAAGTGATCTTCTTGTAATAGGACGGCCCATAAGAGATGCCGCAGATCCTTCTGAGGCTGCCCAAAAAGTAATTAAAGAGATTGAAGCATCTTTATAAATAACCTATTTTTTCTGGTCAAGATTAAATGCTGAATGAAGTGTTCTTACTGCAAGTTCAGCGTATTTTGCCAGTATGACACATGATATTCTAATCTCTGAAGTGCTGATAAGCCTGATATTGATGTTCTCATCAGCAAGAGCCTGGAACATTGTGGCTGCAACACCGGAATGACTTTTCATCCCAAGTCCGATAACTGAAACCTTGGCGATTTCTCTTGCTGTAAGAATCTCACCTGCATCCATTTCTTTAGCAACCTTTTGTGAAATTTCCCTTGCAAGTTCAAAATCATCTTGTGTAACTGTAAAGGTCAGATCAGTTGCATTGTCGGAGCGTGTATTCTGGATAATCATATCCACACCTATTTCCGCCCTGGCAAGTGAAGTAAACAGCTTTGCTGAAACCCCAGGCTGATCAGGAACACGTTTTAAAGTTATTCTTGCTTCGTTCATGTCACAGGTAATACCTGATACAATGACACTCTCCATATCTTTAGTTTCGTTGACAACCATTGTTCCCTCCTCCTCATTGAATGATGATCTTACATGGACAGGCACGCTGTATTTTTTTGCAAATTCAACCGAACGTATCTGAAGAACCTTTGCACCCAATATGGCCATTTCAAGCATTTCTTCATAGGATATTCTATCTATTTTCCTTGCACTGCTGCAAATTCTTGGATCAGTGGTATATACACCGTCCACGTCTGTAAAAATTTCACAGACATCTGCTTTTAAGGATGATGCAATAGCTACGGCTGATGTGTCAGAACCGCCCCTGCCAAGTGTGGTGATGGATCCATCTTCATCTGCACCCTGGAAACCTGCAACAACTGCAATGCTTCCGGTTTCAACAGCCTGTTTCAGGTTTTTGCAGTCAATATCACGTATTCTTGCCTTGCCGGATATTTTATCAGTGAGAATTCCTGCCTGGAAACCAAGAAATGATTTTGCTTTGTATCCTCTTGATTTAAGGATCATGGAGAGCAGGGCTGCTGTTGTCTGTTCCCCTGTGGCAAGCAGAAGATCCAGCTCTCTTTTATCAGGGGAGTCAGACGCTTGTTCTGCAAGGGAAATAAGATGGTCGGTTACACCTGACATGGCAGACAGAACAACAATAATTTTGTCTCCCTGATCAAATGCTTTTTGAACTCTGTATGCAACATTTTTGATGTGTCCAATGTCTGCAACGGAGGTCCCACCATATTTCTGTACTCGTAAAGTCATATATAAACTCCGCTATATTAAATTGAATACTGTTTGGTACTTGACTGAAAAACCGCTAATTTGACCAGTTATCATCTTGTACTTGAACAAATTAGTTTCTGCATAGGGTATCAGGGTTTTTTTGCAGGCACTATTTATAAAATATTTTGTTTATCAGATATTTTGTTTATCAGATTTGGCCCCTGCTGTCCAGAGGCAGAGAGTGATAATATCCTGTTATAACAATCATCAAATTTAAAATTGATCTCAATATCAAATTTAAAATCAATTTGTTCAAGAAGTTCGGGCCACTCAATAATGAGAATATGATTTTCACCAGTGAGGTCATCAAAACCTGTATATTCAAGTTCTTCAACTGAAGCTACCCTGTAAAGATCTATATGGCAAAGTGTAAAGGATTCAGCAGGGTATATATTTATAATATTAAATGTAGGGCTTGTGATATAATATTTTTCAGATACTTTCAGCCCTTTTGCAAATCCCTGTACAAAAGTTGTTTTGCCTGCGCCAAGCTCACCTTTAAGTGCAATACAAATACCTTGAGAAATCTGTTTTCCAAGATTCTTTCCCAGATTAAAAGTCTGTTGGGGGTTTTTTGAATTTACTGTTTTTACCTGGCTGTTTTTCATATTAAAAAAGTAAAATTCCTCAATCAAAAGTAAAAATTCAAAATTTATCTTAACAGGCTGTTAACAGATATTTGTGAATCGCTTTGGGAATCATCTGTACCATATCGGTTGCAAGAAAACCAAATTTTCCCATATCTTCAGCAAGAATATCACCACACATACCATGGATGAAAACAGCTGCAAGACTTGCATTTTCAGGAGAAAATCCCTGAGCGCAGAATCCTGCAATCATGCCGGTGAGCACATCCCCCATTCCTCCTGAAGCCATGCCGGGATTGCCTGTGGGGTTGATAAATATTTTTCCATCGGGAAAAGCGACTATAGTCCGGGCTCCTTTTAAAATTAGAACACTATTATATTCTTGTGCAAAATCTGAAGCAATTTCCAGCCTGTTTTGCTGGACATCAGATGTTGTCATATTGCAAAGCCTTGCCATCTCTCCGGGATGGGGAGTTAAAATTGCAGCCGCTTTTTTTGTTTTAAGAATCTTAAGGTTTTGAGCAATACAATTTAATGCATCAGCATCAATAATAAGAGGTACATCACTTTTTTCAACAAGTTTATGGACAAGTTTTATTGTCCCTTTTTTTGTGCCAATACCAGGCCCCACTGCAAGGGCTTGTTTGTTTTTTAAAAGTGTCTGAATTTCATCAAAACAGTTGTCTGATAAATATCCTTTCCCTTTTTCAGGCAGGGGAAGTGTCATGGGCTCGATAACCATTGGTTCAATAATTTTATTAAGACTTTTTGCAATTCCAAGACTAACAAGACCTGTTCCACTACGCATTGCTGCATTGGCACAAAGTGCTGCTGCCCCTGTCTTCCCTTTTGAGCCGGCAATGATAAGCAGGTGTCCGTAACTGCCTTTATGGCTTTGAAATTTTCTTGGGGTAAAAAAAGCAGTGATTCTGTTTTTTTCTGTTAAAGAGAGTTTAATATTTTCCTCTTTTGTAATAGATTCTGGAATCCCGATATCAATAATTTTAAGTTCACCCGTATACGTATTGCCTGGATATAAAACATGTCCTGCTTTTGCAAAGGCAAAGGTTGCAGTGGCATCGGCCTTTACAGCAACTCCAAGGGGCTGCCCTGTATCAGAGTTAAGACCAGATGGAATATCAATGGAAAAAACAGGCTGTCTGCTTGAATTTATCAATTCAATAACATCTTTGAAAAGTCCTCTTACATTGGAATTAAGACCTGTTCCCAAAATCGCATCAATAAAGATATCATGGCGGGCAATGCCGGCTTTATATTTTTTAAATGCATCAGCATCAGGGATTTCAATAATCTCTGAATTTTCAGATTTATCACACAATTTTATGGCAAGATCCAAATTAATTTTTGCATCACCTTGAACCCTTTTTTTTGCAGAGAGTAAAAAACAGGTAACAGCAATACCTTTTTCCATTAAATACCTTGCAATGACAAATCCGTCGCCGCCATTGTTACCTCGGCCTGCAAGTACTGCAACTTTTTTTGGTTTGATATTTTTGAATTTTTCAAGGAGGAAATCAAAGGAGCCTCTTCCTGCATTTTCCATTAAAACAAGCCCTGGAATACCATGGGATTCTATGGCCCGCTTATCCATCTCCTGCATCTGTTTGGCTGTTACAAGAAGCATTATATCCCTCACCTTGAATTATTGATAATATCTGTTTTCATATCATTTTGTAAAATGTTCTTCAACAGACTATTATGTATTAAGATTTTTTTAGGTATTATTACATAACTTCCTTATACCGAAAACATGAAACAAGATGATCATTGATCATACCCATGGCCTGCATGTGGGCATAGATAATTGTGGGACCGACAAATTTAAACCCTCTCTGCACAAGATCCCTTGAAAAGGCAGTGGATTCCTTTGTTACAGAAGGTATCTTATCATGGGTTTTAAAGCAGTTTATTATGGGTTTGCCATCAACAAATCGCCAGGAATACTTATCAAAGGATCCAAATTCCTCCTGAATTTTAATAAAGGCTCTGGCATTTGATACGGCTGCATTTACTTTTAGTTTGTTCCGAATAATGCCGGGATCTAAAAGAAGAGTTTTGATTTTTTCAGGTGTAAATTCTGCCACTTTTTCAACATCAAAATCAGCAAAAGCTTTTTTATATCCCGATCTTCTTTTTAAAATTGTCAGCCAGGAAAGCCCTGCCTGGGCACCTTCGAGAATAATAAATTCAAACAGTTTTTTATCATCATGAACAGGTACGCCCCACTGCTCGTCATGGTAATTGATATATACAGGATCATCTGTGACCCAGTGGCATCTTCTCATCTTGGTTTATTTCCCAATTATATTCCTGATATTGTAATTTCCATTTTTCTATTCCTGGGTTCGTTGTCGTGATTGACTATTACAACCTGCTGCCATGTGCCCAATAAAATTTTTGAGTTACGGATGGGCAGGGTAATGGAAGGTCCCATAAGGGCAGCCTGAACATGACTGTGGCCGTTGCCGTCATGCCATGCCAGTTCATGGGCATACTCAATGCCGGGGGGTGCAAGTCTGGCAATAGCCTGTTTAAGATCAGACACCGCGCCTGGTTCATATTCAATGGTGGTGATTGATCCTGTTGAACCTCTATTAAAAATATGAATGGTTCCGTTATTAATATTTGACGCTGAAACACACTCCTGAAGTTCATGCGTAATATCTTTGATGTCAGGACCTTTTTTCAGAGTTGCAGTAAGAGTATGGGTTTTTATTTTATACTGTTCCATGAGAATTTGATATCAGATATTTATCAGGCTTGTAAAGTTTTTATATTGACCTTAATTATATTGGTACCTATAATTGGTTTGTGTTTCAGGGATAATATTAATGGATAGAGTTGATACAGACGGCTTTAACTTCAATGGCAAAAATGAGACTGTATTGGAAAAATTAGAATATAAAATTGGATCAGGATATGATGTTCACAGGCTTGTAAGTCAAAGAGAACTCATCATTGGCGGAGAAAAAATTGATTTTCACAGAGGCCTTGAAGGGCATTCTGATGCAGATGTATTGATCCATTCTGTTTGTGATGCAATCCTTGGTGCTTTAGGACTTGGGGATATTGGAGATCATTTTCCTGATATTGATCCAGAGTTTAAAGGTATTTCAAGCATGGTTCTCCTTGAAGAATGTAGAAAACTGATGGAGGATCAGGGATATAAAATTAATAATCTGGATTGTATTGTTTTTGCTCAGGCTCCAAAAATCAGTCCCCATAAAGCAAAAATGAGAAAAAATATGGCAGAGGCTTTGAATATTGATCCAGACCTTGTTAATGTAAAAGCAACCACAACGGAAAAGCTGGGGTTTATCGGGAAAGAGCAGGGTATTGCAGCACAGTGTACTTTATTGATAAAATCTGCTGCAGAGGATTTGTAATGGCATTGCCCGTTGAAAAGCATGGAAGAATTAAAAAATTTTGAAAATTAGTTCATAAAACAATATGCCGGGAAAAATTTAAATGATCTTAAAAGTTTATAATACTTTAAATAATAAAAAAGAAGAATTTATCCCTTTAAACAGGGGCAAAGTTGATATGTATGTTTGCGGTCCAACCGTATATGACACAAGTCATATTGGACATGCCAGATGTGTTGTTGTTTTTGATATGATCTACAGGTGGCTTTGCTCTCTTGATTATAAAGTCCGATATGTAAGAAATTTTACAGATGTGGATGATAAAATTATTAAAAAATCCAATGAGACTGGAGAAGATTGCAAAACCATTACAGAAAAATATATTGATGAATTTCACAGTGAAATGGATATACTAAATGTATTAAGACCGGATGTTGAACCAAAGGCCACGGATCATATAAATAATATTATTAATTTTATAAAAAAGCTTATCAATAAAGGCAAGGCATATCATGTAGAGGGCGGGGAAGTCTATTTTGCCCTTGATTCTTTTAAAAAATATGGCAGACTTTCCGGTCGGAATATTGAAGATATGAGGGCAGGATCCAGAATTGCAGTGGATGATAAGAAAAAAAATCCCATGGATTTTGTTTTATGGAAACCTGCCAAACCTGGAGAGCCCTTCTGGAAAAGCCCTTGGGGTGACGGACGGCCTGGCTGGCATATTGAGTGTTCTGCCATGAGTTATGAATATTTTGGGAAAAGTTTTGATATACATGGGGGAGGCAAGGATTTGATATTTCCCCACCATGAAAATGAAATTGCCCAGAGTGAAGCCCTGTTTGGTCAGCAGTTTGTAAAATATTGGATTCACAATGGATTCGTGGATATTAACAATGAAAAAATGTCAAAATCCCTTGGTAATTTTACCATGATAAAAGAGGTCCTGGAAAATTATTCTCCTGAAGTCATCCGCATGTTTCTTTTATCAAAACATTACAGAAGTCCCATTGATTATTCTGAAGACTCAATGCGAGAAGTTGCAATAGGACTTGACCGGATTTATGCTTTTCTTGAAAGATTGGAAAAAGCCGGTGTGCAGAATGATTCTTCCCTGACATATAAATTGACAGATAAACCGACAGGAAAATTGTGGGGTGATTTTGAAACAGCAATGAATGATGATTTCAACTCTGCAAAAGCCGTGGCTCTTGTATTTGAGGCTGTGAAAAAAGGCAATAAACTCCTTGATGATGCTAATGATAATCCAGGCGAAGATATCATGGAAATCATGAATCTGGTGTATAGTGATATTAAAGCTATCTCCAATGTACTTGGAATATTTTTACTTGAGCCTCATGCCTGGTTTAAAGTCAAAAAAGAGAAGGGCATGGAAGATATGGCTCTTGATCCTGTCCAGATAGAAGCTTTGATTAAGCAGAGAGCAGAAGCCCGCAAAAACAGGGATTTTTCCAAAGCTGATGAGATCAGGGATCATCTACTGAATAAAAATATTATTCTTGAAGATGGCTCCAATGGAACTTCCTGGCGATTTGAGTAAAATCTGAGAGAAAGACCAACCCGGATGTTCAATGTATTGTGATATCAGATCTAAGCTTTACTCTCACTTTTATGATCTGACTTACGGCGATCTTCACCGTTTCGCTTCTCTTTTTTTATCTTAATATATTCATCAAAAATAGGATAGGAGGATGCCCTTTGTCAAGATAAGCAGATAAAATTTTTAAAAAAAAGGGCAATAATCTCCTTCTTACTCTTTGTATTATAATCTTTCAAAGGCGCATAATATTAATTTTTCTGTTGTATCCCACGATATACACTCATCAGTAATTGAAACACCATATTTAAGCTTTCCTGAAGTTTTTGAAAATTTCTGATTGCCCTCGAATAGATTGCTTTCGAGCATCATCCCAATTATGCTGGAATTACTGTCAATACGCTGATCCAGCACACTTTTAAATACAAAGGACTGTCCTTTGTGTCTTTGCCCTGAGTTGTCATGGGAGCAGTCAATTAGAATTGTGTTGTTCAATTTTTTCTTATCAAGCTTGTCCATGGCTTTTCTGATTGAAAGAGGATCATAGTTTGGATGTACTCCTCCTCTTAATACAATATGGCCAAAAGCATTTCCACTTGTAGTTACCATGGCAGAATAACCTTCAGGGTCTATTCCAAGAAAATGCTGGGGTGATTTTGCAGCCAGCATTGCATTGACAGCAGAATCCAGGTTTCCGCCTGTAGTGTTTTTAAATCCAACCGGCATTGAAAGTCCGCTTGCCATCTCCCGATGAGTTTGAGATTCTGTTGTCCTTGCTCCAATTGCAACCCATGATAAAAGACCTGCAATATATTGAGGGGTTATAGGGTCAAGAATTTCAGTGGCACAAGGCATCCCCAGGCGGTTAATTTCTATCAAAAGTGATCTTGCTTTTTCTAATCCTTTATTAATATTGTAGGATGAATCAAGAGAAGGATCATTTATTAATCCTTTCCAGCCAACAGTTGTTCTGGGCTTTTCAAAATATACCCGCATAACAATATTTATTTTTTCTTTTACCCTGTTTTTTAATTGCTTCATCCTCTCTGCATATTCAAGTGCAGCATCAGTATCATGAATGGAGCAGGGCCCTGCAATAACAAGAAGACGATTATCTTTTTTTGTCAGAATGTTTTCAATGTCGTGACGTCCATTAATTACTGTCTTAACCGCATCATCAGGTATTGGCAGTTTATTTTTAATATCTGCAGGTGAAATAAGCGGTTTAAACGATTTTACATTTACATCATAGGTCTGTTTCATGGGCTTTCTCCTTTGCACAGATTTTGTAAAAGCCAGGACCTTAAAATAGAAAAAGCCGCAGGCTTTCTACCTGCGGCTTTTAATTAGTTTAAATATCAGCGCAAAACAGGCAGATCAGCAGTATAATAATAAAAAGTATAAAAATTTGATCTGTCTATTTTGTAAAAATTCATGGTTTTTCCTTTAAGATGCAACCTATAGATTAAAATTTTATAAGTCAAGGGAATAATTTAAAGACAGTTTATTTTGTCCTGTTTTTTGCCATCTTTGCCCAAGCATCTCTCATTGTTACTGTTCTGTTAAAAACAGGACTGCTATTTGCAACATCTTTCATTTTTGAATCCATATTATCCCGGCAGAAATACCCAACTCTTTCAAACTGAAACACCTTTTCAGGTTTTGCATTGGCAAGGCTTTTCTCTAATTTGCATGATTCAATTTCCTGTAGAGATTCAGGATTTAAGTTTTCAATAAAATCCTGTTTATCTTTTTCAGGATCCTCATCCCTGAAAAGTCTGTCATAAAGCATCATTTTTGCATCAATGCAGTCTTTTGCATTAACCCAGTGGATAGTGCCTTTAACCTTTCTGCCGTCGGTCGCATTGCCACCTCGTGTTTCAGGATCATAGGTGCAGATCAATTGAGTTACATTGCCGTTTTCATCTTTGATAATGTCCTTGCAGGTAACAAGATAGGCATATCTTAATCTTACTTCCCTTCCAGGTCCCAGGCGGAAGAATTTTTTTGGAGGGTCTTCCATGAAATCATCTCGTTCCACATAGATTTCTCTGGAAAAGGTAATTGTTCTTGTTCCCATCTCCTCTTTTTGTGGATGGTTTTTGGCAATAAGTTCTTCGGTTTTATCTTCAGGATAATTTTCAATAATAATTTTTAAAGGCTTTAAAACTCCCATGACTCTTGGAGCTTTTTCATTCAAGTCATTTCGAAGACAGGATTCGAGAAGTCCCATATCAATACGGCTCACTTTTTTGGAAACACCAATGGCATCACAAAAGTTTCTAATGGATTCAGGTGTATATCCTCTTCTTTTCATGCCTTCAAGTGTTGGCAGCCTTGGATCATCCCAGCCTTGCACATGATTGTCATCAACAAGTCTTTGAAGTTTTCTTTTGCTTAAAATTGTATAGTTGATATTCATTCTGGCAAATTCTATCTGCTGTGGATGGCATGGAGTTTCAAGCTCATCAAGGGTCCAGTCATACAAAGGTCTGTGATCCTCAAATTCAAGGGAGCACAGAGAGTGGGTAATACCTTCAATGGAATCTGAAAGGCAGTGGGTAAAATCATACATGGGATAGATACACCACTTATCTCCGGTTCTTGGATGGACCGCTTTTTTAACTCTGTAAATTATGGGATCGCGAAGGTTTATATTGGGTGATTTCATATCAATTTTTGCCCTTAAAGTGTGTTCACCTTCATCAAACTCACCGTTTTTCATTCTGGCAAAGAGAGCTAAATTCTCCTCCAATGATCTCTCCCTGTATGGGCTGTCTTTTCCCTTTTCAGTCAGAGTTCCTCTATATTCCCTGATATCATCGCCCTTAAGACTGCACACATAGGCCTTGTTTTTTTTAATGAGTTCAACTGCAAAATCATATAGATCATCAAAATAATCAGATGCAAAAAGAGGATTTTCAAATTCAAAGCCAAGCCACTTAATGCTTGCTTTAATAGAATCAATATAGGTCTGTTTTTCCTTTGCAGGATTTGAATCATCAAATCTTAAATTGCATCTGCCGTTAAATTTTCTGGCCATATTAAAATTGAGGCAGATGGATTTTGCATGTCCGATATGGAGATATCCATTTGGTTCCGGCGGAAAACGGGTATTGACCCTTCCACTGTTTTTATTGTTTTTTATATCTTCTCTTATAATTGATTCTATAAAATGTCCTTTTGTGTTTTCCTTGTCCATAAAGTTTTGTATCCTTGGTTTATATGATAGTAGTGAGATTTGAGTAGTGAGTAATAACCTGAAGGTCAGAACCTGAAGGTCAGAAACTGAGATTAGAATGGTGCAAGTTTTTTCTCATAATTCAACTCTTTGTTAATAAAAAATGGGGGATAAACCGCGGATCAATATTTTCAGGATCCACTGCGGCGTATTCCTGCTCAAGTTCATTTATCAGATCTGTTAAAACTTCAAGACACTCTTTTGTCAGCTCTGTCTGCTTTATCCCTGTTGTTTCTGATACCCAGAAAATAAGATCATTCAGTTGGATTTGATCATCTGTTTCAGATTCTGTTTTTTGGAATAAAGCTTTGAAAAAATCTTTAAAGATTGTTGTATCAATGGGTTCAAGATTGAGTGGCAATTTGAGCTTCTCCTTTGCCCACAAAGTTAAAATCAGTGTTTTATAGGTTAAAATGCCGAGCTTAAAAGATTTAATATCAATATTGAGTTTGCCTATGATTGTATCTGCAGCGATTATCTGTTTTAATAGACGACTTGTCTGGTGAATATCTGCAATGGATTTAAAGTTTGAGTATAGTTCTCCTGACGCATAATTTTTAAAAAACAAGGGCCGGTCAAGAAAAAGGCCACCAATAACACCCAGGAAATTTTCCCCAAGAAAACTTAAGGGAAGATTGTTTTTGTTTGTAAAGCTTTGTTTAAACCAGTTAACAGCTTTTGTTTTCAGTTTAATACCGGCTCTTGATCCGGTTCTGAAAATATCTTCCAGGAAATATTTTAAGATCACATCCCTTGCAAGTTCAGGTTTTAGTTTCCCTTTTAATATGATTTCAAGACCAAGATTCAGATAATCACAAGTTTTTATAATAGCTTTTTCAAGATCTTCTTTTGCCTTGAGTTTTATCTTGTCTGCCGAGATGACTTTATTGATCAATGCAGCAAGCTCTGATTCAATGAGAAGAATCAGTTTGGGATCAAACAATTTTAAAGATTTGACAAACAGATTATCCCCTTTGAGAAATTGTGAGAAAAACTGGGGGGGTAGAGGTATTTCAGGGTCATACTCTTTTTGTTTAAGCGATGAATTATCAGGACGTTTTCGCAGGGAATCAATCCTTGCGGGTTGATAAATTCCCATGGCTTCATGAAATGGTAAAAAACCTTTTTCAGCAAGCCGCAGGTTTTTAAGACGGAATTCCTCCTCTTCAATTTCAGAGGGCAGTACAGATTCAGTTTCAAGCAAAATTCCGTGGAATACAGACAGGTCCATCTGGGCTACAGCTTTTAGCATCTTCTCTATTAATTCCCACGCTTCCTGACTGTTTTTAGGTTTTGAAGGTTCATCATCCCTGTTTTTTGGTTTTTCAGGAAATCTAAAATAGAATTTATCATCTATGGTGATATAGTCATTAAAATCTTCTGGAGGTAGTTCATCATGCTCCCTGATTTTAACCACCATATTTTTGAACAGGTAAAATTCAAAAAACGCTGGTTTTTCCTTTACAGCCCACCGCAAAAGTCTATGGGGATCTGCCTTGTACAAAACATCAAATATTTTTGTCATATATTCAATATCAATGCGGTCATTGTCCCACACCTCCACATCGAGAACATATTCCCACTGCTCTGAAGTTGCCATGGCAAGGACAGGAATAAAATCATAGGGCCCGATTTTATGCATTAAATAGTACAAGTCCTGGTCAGGAAAAGATTGTGTCAAGGTGGCAGGCGCTTTTGCATCAAGTATCATGTCCAGGGCTTTTTCAGAATCACTGACAATTATTTCATGGCGCTGCTGCCGCAGTTTTATCTCTTTTTTCTGGATATTTACAAGTCTGTAATCTTTTTCATCATTCATTGTCTATATGCTCATCTGTTTTTTTCTAATGTTTGTTGAATTTTTAAATTAAAGAGGGTTCCATCTCTTAATTATTAATTATTCATTTTTTCACCATGTGCTTATAATAAGCTCTTCCACTTTTCTTTTGGGAACATGGTGTACCTGGTTTTCATCTCTCCAGTACTTTATATCTCCATCTTTGCCAATATCATCAATCTGTATCTCTTCCACTGGTTTTCCAATGGCCAGCACAAGTTTGGGTTCCAGGTGCCCGGCAATATTCAAGGTTTTTTTAAGCTTTTTAATATTAATGGCTGCAAACATGCAGCCGCCAAGCCCCATGAATCTTGCTCCGAGAAGCATGGTCTGTGCTGTGATGCCATGATCACACCAGAATCTGTCAGATACATTATGATCTCCCAATATAATAATATAAGCCCCGGGCATCTCCTCTTTCACAGGGCCTTTCCAATCTCTAAGATAAGCTGCCCAGCCAAGGCAGGAAAAGATTTCTGAGTTTTTATTTTCATCACAGCATATAACATATTTCAGAGGCTGCATATTGGCGGCGGAGGCACAGTTGCGGGCAAGGTCGATTAGTTGTCTTAAAGTTTTCTCATCAATTTTATGGGAGTTGTCAAACCTTCGACAGGATCTGTTTCTCTTTACGATATTTTGAAAATCTGTAAATAATTTTTGTTTTGATGTAGTCATGATTTATCCCCTTTTACACTCCACCTGTTCAAATTTTGGCATATTAATATCAATCCATTCAATAATTTTATCCATCTCATCTGCAATCTCCTTTAAAGCTTTCCCTCTGTGGCTGACCCTTCCTTTCTCCTGAATACTCAACTGGGCAAATGTCTTATTAAATTCAGAATAGAAAAATAGAGGATCGTATCCAAAACCATTGACACCAACAGGTTTTTTAGTGATAACACCTTGACACTCCCCTTCATAGGTCAAGGCAGCTCCGGTGGGTACAGCAATGGAAATTACACATTTAAAGGATGCATTGCGGTTATCTTTATCCTTTAAATCATCCAGCATTTTATTAACATTGTCAGCATCTGTGGCATTTTTACCTGCATATCTTGCAGACCAGACTCCCGGCGCACCATCAAGGGCTTCAACGCAAAGCCCTGAATCATCTGCCATGGCAGGATACCCTAAAACCCGTGCAGTAAAAGAAGCTTTTTTATATGCATTGTCATCAAAGGTTGTGCCATCTTCAATAACTTCAGGTATTTGACCAAAATCATCAAGGTTTTTAATCTCAACTGGAAAGCCTTTTAAAAGCTCATTGATTTCCCTTGTTTTTCCCTGGTTGGTTGTTGCAAGAACTATTATCTGTTTCAATTATATACTCCAAATGGTTTACAGGTTTTTGTTAATCAGGCAATAATATAAGACTATGCACACTTTTTGTAAAGTCTGGGGCTCTTTTTTAATGAGTCATCTTGTATTTGTTACCTTAAAATATCATAATATAGAAAAATTTTTAAAAAAAAAAGAGAAAAGAGATATGAGTGAATTCGCCAATGCCATGGAAGTGTATGGAATTGCATCGGGCATTGTTGTCATGCTTGAAAAAATTGCCATGAAACACGGTGTGAACTGAAAAGAAATTAACTACTGTTTTATCAACAAACAGACCAAATGAATTGACACCGTGATATGTTTATGAAATTGTAGTGTTTATTGTGTTCTACACCTGTTTTATTGTCTATGGATATAAGTCTCAAAGTGTCTGCATGGAGTCAGATATTGTTAAAACAATATAGAAAAATAAAAACCTCAGGTTTCACACTTATCGAATTGATGATCGTCATGGCGATAATCGGTACCCTTGCTGGTATTGCAATTCCATCTTTTTTAAATTATAGAAACAAAGCGATACTTATCCGTTGTATAGAAGAAATAAAAATCATTGAAAAAGAGATACTCAGTTTCTATTTAACAGGTGACAGATTTTCTGATGACCTTGATGAGATAGGACTTGGAACAATGAGAGACCCCTGGGGTAACCCCTATGAGTATTTGTCTGCTGAGTCTGTTAAAAAAGATAAAGATGATAAAGATAAAGATGATGTAAAACCAGGTAAAATGAGGAAAGATCATTTTCTGGTGCCTGTAAATACTGATTTTGATCTTTACAGCAAGGGGCCAGATGGTGACAGTAAAGCTCCATTTACAGCAAAAGCAAGCAGAGATGATATTGTCCGTGCAAATAACGGCCGGTATATAGGCCCTGTTTCAGGGTATTAGAGGAGATAAGAATATGAAGATCCAAGGCTCATTTTTTCGCAGCAAAGTTGCTCAAAGAATTTTCTTTTTATTTGTTTTATGTGCTCTAATCCCGATTTTTACACTTTTTTTTATTTCCTATACTCAGGTTTCCACACAACTCAAGAATCAGAACGTTAGACGGCTTCAAAATTCAGCAAAAGCTCATGGCATGTCAATTTATGAAAGGTTTTTGTTTTTAGAGAGCAATATGCAGTTGATTTTTTCAAATGGAATCAGGCAGGCTGATTTTAAAAAAAAATTAACAAAATATTTTGATGCAATTGCCTTAATAAATTCTTCGGGAAAGGTAGATGCTTTATTGGGTAAAATTGATATTCCTTCCCATGACATCATGGATAAAGCATCCAACATTAAAAATGGTATTACAAAGATCTTTTTTGAAAACGGTTCTCAAGACAACACCCCTGCCAAAGTATATATGCTGATGAAAAATATTTCTGACAATCAAAACAGTGAGGTTCTGATCGGGAAAATCAATATTAACCATTTATGGGGGATTGGAGAGGACAACATGTTGCCTCCCCTGACAGACCTTGGTGTTGTTGACCAATACAGAAAAGTTTTGATCTCTTCATTTCCTGTTAGCAATGATGTGATGCAGAAGATGACCATGAAAGCAAAAAGAGACAATATCAGATCTTTCAGCTACAAGGATAGTGGAAATACATATTTTATTAGTTATTGGCCAATGTTTATGCAATCAAGATTTGATGCACCCACTTTAACTGTTATTTTAAGAAACAACAGTTCTGATGCTCTCGCTTCACTCTCAAAATTTAAAAAAACATTTCCTCTGATTATACTTTTAACTGTCTGGATAATCCTTCTTTTCAGTATCCAGCAGATCCGTAAGAGTCTTATACCACTCGAAAGAATAAAAGAGGGAACCCTTAGAGTAGCCAAACAAAATTTTAAAGAAAAGGTTATCGTCACAAGTAATGATGAGTTTGAAGAGGTTGCTAATTCGTTTAATATAATGTCTCATCAGATTAGCCGTCAATTTGATGCATTAACCACAAGATCGGAAATTGACAGGACGATATTATCTTCTCTGACCTCTATAAAAATTATTAATACAGCGCTCAAAAGAATGTTCCTCTTTTTTTCGTGTGATTCCATCAGCATAAACCTTGTTGTTGAAAAAAAAACAAACACTCTGCATTCGTATTTTTCAAATGATATTAAAATTCGTAAACCCCAGGAAGAATTTTTTGATATTTCATCTAAAGGATATGAAAAACTGTCTCAACAGCCGGTCCATATTTTAATTAACAGAGAAAAAGATAAAACTGACCTGTTGTTTTTACCTGAAATGCAAAAAGGCAAACTGTTTTTGATCCTGCCTCTTATTTTTGACGGCATCTTAAAAGGCACCATTGTACTTGGCTATTTAAAGGAGGATCCTTTATCTGATAGTGAGTTAAAACATGCCCGTCAAATTGCAGACCAGGTGATGGTTGCTCTTTCAAATGCATCACTGCTTGAAGATTTGGAAAAACTCAATCTCGGGGCTTTGGAAGCTTTGGCAAGAGCTGTTGATGCGAAATCAGCATGGACGGCCGGTCATACAGAGAGGGTGACAAACTTAACACTGGAAATTGCCAAGGTAATGGGATTACCATTAAAGGAGATTGAAATATTAAGGCGAGCAGCCTATTTACATGATATCGGTAAAATAGGAATTCCTGTTGCCATCTTAGATAAGCCAGGCAAATTAACTGATGAGGAATTTACCATAATAAAAGATCATCCTTCCATAGGAGCAAAAATTCTTGAACCCATAAAAGCCTATGAAGATATTATACCAATAGTTGAGCAGCATCACGAAAAGTTTGATGGAAAGGGCTATCCCCATGGTCTGTCCGGAGAAGATATCACTTTAGGCGCCAGAATTATGGCAGTTGCAGATGTCTATGATGCTGTAGTGTCAGACAGGCCATATCGGAATGGATGGATCCATGAGAAAGCAGTTAAGATGATTACCGAGAATGCAGGTACACATTTTGATCCTAAAGTTGTTAATGCATTTTTGGCTGTAATATGAAAAAACAGAGCAGTTTAAAACCTGTGGTTAATATGGAAAAGATAGAATGCACACTTTTATAAAAACAAAAGGTCTGATTTTTCTGGTGGTTTTCATCCTTATTTCACTGTTGCTGCAAAGCTGTGAAAAAGATAATTCTGTTGAATTTCCATCCTCACTAAAAGGTACCTGGGTGACTGATGAATTAAAATATAAAAATAGATATATTGATATTGATGAACTGGCAATTACACTTGGGACAGGCAAAGGGACATCAAATACACTTTTAATTGATAAAATAATAAAAAAGAATAAAAAACCAATGGTTGAATGGATATTCCTTTGTAAGAACAGGGAAGGAGCTTCCATTGAGTTTGTCATAATACATAATAGTGATCATGATGGCAATCTATTGTACTTAAGAAATATGAAAAAGATCAAATGGCGAAAGGTTGAATATTAAATATTTTTATCAACCCGTTCTGACCCAGATTATCTTATCCGCCCTAAAGCAATCTGTTTTTTCATAGGATTTAAAAAAACAATCAAGGGCTTTTAACAATTATTTTTTCAATGCTTGACCTTTTATTAGAGATACTGCACTTTATAAATCATGAGTTTTTCTGATTTAAAAAATGAATATGATATTATTGTGATTGGCGGCGGTATTACTGGAGCTGGCGTGTTTTATGAAGCCGTGCAAAGCGGCTGGAAACCTCTTTTGCTTGAAGCAAGGGATTTTGCCTGGGGCACATCAAGCAGGTCTTCAAAAATGGTTCATGGAGGATTGCGCTATCTTAAGCAGGGTAAGCTTTTATTGACAAAAGAGGCTGTTAAACAGCGTGAATTATTACTGAAAACATACCCAGGGCTTGTAACTCCCTTAAAGTTTATTATGCCGGTATTCGGCCATTATGGTCCTTCCATGATTGCCATGAAAACAGGGCTTACTATTTATAGCTTTATGGCAGGGGAAAAACAGCATGAGATTTATTCAAAAGCCCAGACCATTGAGAAAATCCCTGGGATTCGAAGAGAAAACCTTGTCTCGGCTGTTGGCTTTAAAGATGCCCAGGTGGATGATGCAAGGCTTGTTTTACGGTTGATTCATAGAGGGAAACTTCTCGGTGGCAAAGCTTTGAATTATACAAAAGTAGAGGGGATTAAAAGAGATCAAAAGGGAGATATTGCAGGGGTGGATATCACGGATGAAGAAACGGGCAGAGCATTTGAAATTAAAACCAGGGTGGTTATAAATGCTACAGGAGCCTTTGCAGAACAGCTTCACCCACGTCCTGGGAAAGGATTGCATATACGGCCGTTAAGGGGAAGTCATCTGATTTTTCCCGGAAAAAAATTTCCTCTAAAGCAGGTTATAAGTTTTATTCATCCACAAGATTCAAGACCTGTTTTTTTGTTTCCATGGGAAGGTTGTATTGTTCTTGGTACAACCGATGTTGACCATGATCAGGATATAAAAGCAGAACCATTTGTTACAATGGATGAGGCTGATTATTTAATGGAAGGTTTAAAATATATCCTGCCAAATGTTAATTTGTCTTTAAAAGAGTGCATATCTTCTTTTGCAGGGGTTCGACCGGTTTTGAGCAGAAAAAACAAGTCTGCATCTAAGGAATCCAGAGAACATGTTGTATGGAAAGATAAGGGGTTGATAACTGTCACAGGAGGAAAGCTTACTACTTTTCAACTACTTGCCAAAGATGCACTAAAGGCTGCAAAACCATATCTGCCAAGGCCGGTAGATATGAATATGGAACCAAAGCCAGAAAAACAAAACTACAGTGAACTGTGGAAAGTATCAAAGGATATTCAGGAGAGATTGACAGGCCGTTATGGTATTTCAGGGTGTCAAAAAATCAGAAATTATGATGAAAAGTTTTTTCTGCCCATTGAAACTACAAAAACTCTCTGGACGGAAATTGTTTATGCTGCCGAACATGAGAATATATGCCATCTTAGTGATCTTTTACTGCGCAGAGTCAGAATTGGATTACTTCTTCCCCAGGGTGGAACAGATATTTTAGAGAGGGTTGAATCCCTGTGCAAACCATATTTGTCATGGGATAATAAAAGATGGTACAAAGAGAAAAAAGATTATATTAAACTTTGGAAGAGTTTTTACACACCACCTATTATATGAAAGATCAATTAAATAATTATATTTTTTTCATACTTTGTTGTGTGGCAATCCGAAAATTACAAATCAGATCTGCCATATGGCAGTTAATGAAACAGGAGTTTTGATTTGCAGCAAAATGTCATTCTATCAATTGACTGCGGCACCCAGAGTCTTAGAGCCATTCTTTTTTCTCAAAAGGGTGAAATGGTTGCAAGGGAGCAGATTGAATATGAGCTTTATTTTTGTCAGCAGGCCGGCTGGGCAGAACAGGATCCTGAACTCTATTGGACAAGCCTTGTTAAAGCTTGTCAAAAGCTTAAGGCATCAAATCCTGAATTGTTTAAAGCAATAGCAGGAGTTGGAGTGACAACACAGCGGGCAAGCATGATAAATGTAGATGAAGATGGTATTCCCCTTCGGCCTGCAATCTTGTGGCTTGATCAAAGGAGATCTGAACCTCTCTGGGGGCAGAAAGGGATTTTAAATGCCGGCCTTAATGTTTTGGGAGTTAAAAAAAAGATTGATGATATTCAATGCCAGGGGAAATGTAACTGGATAATGCAGAATCAGCCGGAAATATGGGAAAAAACATGTAAATATCTACAGATTTCAGGCTTTTTAAATAATAGGCTGACCGGAAATTTCACCGATTCTGTTGCTTCACAGATTGGTCATGTTCCCTTTAATTATAAAACTCAAAAATGGGCAAAAAAACATCAGCTGTCAAAAAAAATGTTTCCTGTTGAAGATGATAAACTTCCAATACTTGTTCAACCCGGGGAAGTTTTAGGAAAAATCACTTCACAGGCTGCACACAAGACAGGCATTAAAAAGGAGATCCCGGTAATTGCCTGCGGGTCTGATAAAGGATGTGAAACCCTGGGGGCAGGGGTGATTAAACCCAGAATGGCAAGTTTGAGTTTTGGTACCACAGCAACTGTTCAAATTTTGTCTGAAAAATATATTGAGCCAATAAAATATCTGCCTTCCTATCCTGCCTGTGCTTCAGGGTTTTATAATCCTGAAGTTGAGATTTTCCGGGGATTCTGGATGATAACCTGGTTTAAAAAAGAGTTTGCCCACAAAGAGGTAAGCATGGCAAAAAAACTGGGAATTCAGGCCGAGGAGGTGTTGAACCAATGTCTTGAAAGGACTGATCCCGGCGCCATGGGGCTTGTTGTACAGCCTTTCTGGGGACCGGGACTTGACTATCCCGACGCCAAAGGTGCCATGATAGGGTTTTCAGATGTACATACCAAAGATCATGTGTATAGGGCAGTAATAGAAGGTCTGGGCTTTGCTCTTTATGAGGGTATGGGAAAAATTCAATCTAAGAGCGGGAGAACAATAGAGAGAGCTGCTGTATCAGGAGGTGCATCTCAAAGTGATGAGATTTGTAAAATAACAGCAGATATTTTTAATATTCCCATGGTAAAAGGGATGACCCATGAAACTTCCGGACTGGGGGCAGCCATTCTTGTGGCAAAAGGCCTTGAATGGTTTTCAAACCTTGATGAGGCAGTTAAAACAATGGTTAGTGTGCAAAAAATTTTTAAACCTGTGCCTGATAATGTAAAAATTTATAAAGAAATGTATTCAAAGGTTTATTCTAAAATGTATAAAGTTTTAAAACCTTTGTATTCACAAATCAGAGAGATAACAGGATATCCTTAAAAATGACAAAAGATAGTTTAAAGGCAGCACATAAAGCAGGTTTTATTCCAGAATGGATGGAGAGCGTGTCAGACCGGCAAAGCTTTAGATCCATATTCAAGTGGGGAGCAGGGGATGAATTTAAAAATCCCGGCCAGGGTTTTTTAAATGTCATAAAAGAGGAGCTTGGACTTGCAGATGATGATTTTAAGATACCTGTCAGAATTGGGAGTAGTGTTGTTGAAAACAGTTGTAAAACAGCAATGAGTGCTGAAGATATAATCTTGTTTGAAAGTATTGTTGGCAGGGAGAATTGTTTTATTGATACCTATGAGAGGTTAAAATATTCAACCGGTAAAGCAATGGAGGATATTTTTAATTTAAGAGAAGAAAAAATTGAAAATATCTCTGATATCGTTCTGCATCCCGGCAGCAAAGAAGATATTCAGGATATTCTAAGACTCTGCCATGAAAAAAGGATTCCAGTTCATGTGTATGGCGGCGGCAGTTCGGTTACACTTGGGTTGACCTGCCCGAGAGGCGGAGTTACCCTTGTTATGAACACTCACATGAACAAAATAGTCAAGTTCAGTGAAATCAACAGGACAATCAGTGTTGAAGCCGGAATGATGGGTCCTGTTTACGAGGATTTATTGAATAATGCCCCTGAAAAACTGGAAGCAGTGAATAAATATACAGGAGGGCATTTTCCCCAGAGTTTTGAATACTCGACCGTTGGCGGCTGGGTGGCAGCACTTGGATCTGGTCAGGCTTCATCATATTATGGAGATGCATACGACCTTGTTGTAAGCCAGGAGTATGTCACACCAAAAGGCAGTTTTAAAACCCATGATTTTCCTGCAACAGCCACAGGACCCAAGATCAATGATATTATGAAAGGTTCAGAAGGATGTTTTGGTGTTCTGGTTTCTTTAACAATGAAGATATTTCAATATCAGCCTGAAACTTCAAGGCAGTTTACTTTCATGTTTCCTGAATTTGAAAATGCTGTAAATGCAGCTCGCCAGATAAGCCAGACCGATTCAGGTATGCCGTCCATATTCAGAGTTTCTGATCCTGAAGAGACAGATGTTGCCATGAAGATGTATAACCTTGACAAAAGCATTATTGGCAGGGTCATGGCATTAAAAGGTCTGAAATCAGGCTCAAGATCTCTTTTAATGGGGCAGACAGAAGGGGATAAGGCTTTTTCAAACAATCTATTAAAACAGATCAAAAAAATCTGCAGCACAAATTACGGATCAAATTTAAGTGGCTATCCCATGCGAAAGTGGCATAAGGGAAGATTTTCCGATCCTTATATGCGCGATGCCTTAAATGATTTTGGAGTACTTATTGATACCCTTGAAGCATCTGTTACCTGGGAAAATTTTACAAACCTGTATAATAAAGTTAGAAATCATATTAAAAAACACCCCAATACCATCTGCATGACCCATGCCTCACATTTTTATGATCAGGGGACTAATCTCTATTTTATCTTTATCACAAAGATGGGTGATATTGGTGAATTCAGAACCTTTCAACGCAGTATTATTCGAAAAATTGAAGAAAACTGTGGTTCTTTAAGCCATCATCATGGAATTGGCAGAATGATGGCGCCCCTAATGGAAAAGCATCTTGGGAAGGCCCAGATGGATGTATTAAGGGCAATAAAAAAGCATTTTGATCCCTATAATATAATGAATCCGGGAGGTCTTGGATTATAGGTTCCATGAAAGATATTTTAATGAAACAGCCTCTTGTAAGCGTTATTCTGCCTACATATAATCGTGCCTGGGTCTTGAAAACCGCAATTGATTCAGTACTGTTTCAGAATTATCCCAATATTGAACTCATTGTAATAGATGATGGATCCCGGGATAATACAAAAGAATTACTTAAAGGTTATAAAAATCAAATTAAAGTTTTAACCCAGGAAAATGCAGGGGTGAGTGCTGCAAGGAATCGCGGGATAGAAAAAAGCAGGGGAGAGTTTATAGCTCTGCTTGATTCCGATGATTCCTGGGATAAAAGAAAAATATCCTGTCAAATGGATTTTTTCCTGGCAAACCCTGAAGCTTTTATCTGTCAGACTCAGGAAGTTTGGATAAGGAACCATAAAAGAGTAAATCCAAAAGTTAAACATGAGAAACCCTCTGGAATGATATTTGAGCAGTCATTGAATCTATGCCTAGTAAGTCCTTCTGCTGTTATGATGAAAAGAGAAATTTTTGAGCAAAAAGGATATTTTAATGAAGAATTTTTAGTGTGTGAAGATTATGATTTATGGCTGAGAATCAGCTCAACCATCCCTGTCTTTTTAATTGATAAACCCTATACCATAAAAAATGGAGGGCACAAGGATCAACTTTCAAATTTACATTCCCAGGATAAATTCAGGATTCGTTCATTAAAAAATCTTCTTGACTCTAATACTTTGACAGAGGAGCAGTCTTTAAAAGCAAAAAAGGTTTTTAAAAAAAAATGTGCCATTTATAGCAATGGCTGTATAAAACGGGGCAGGCAGGACGAGGGTGAATACTATTTAAATCTGGGGCAAGGGATTTAAATAGTGCCCGGGATTTTTAATTCAAATTAAAATCGACTTTGTATGTTCTCAAGTTGAAAGTGCTGATACAATATGTAATGATGTCTTCCAACAAAAAATAACTTTACTAATAAGGAACCTTATCATGGAAAATGTTGCCGTCATCGGGGCAAGCCCGAAAAAGGAGCGATATTCCAATAAAGCCATCCGGCTTTTAGGTGAATACCAACACAACCCGATACCGGTTGCACCCAAGCAGGAAAAGATAGAAGGGAAAAAAGTATATCAAAGGCTTGAGGATATTCCAGAAAAAATTGACACTGTAACCCTGTATATTGGGCCAGCAAGACAGGATACTATCATCAAAGAAATAGTTAAATTAGCTCCCAGGCGGGTAATTTTTAATCCGAACACAGAAAACAAAGTCGCATATGACCAATTAAAAAGAGCCGGCATTGAAGTGGTTGAGGCGTGCACCCTGGTACTCTTGAAGACCAACCAATATTAAAAACTGACATTTTTTCTTTGTTGGCCCTGAACTTTTTTAGACCATTCCTTTTTTGAGGATATTTAATGCATCCGATCTTATTGAGAAAGTATTCGGTGGGTTACCCTTACAAAAATAATTAACCATGAACGCATAGAGATTAAATACTCCAGTGCATATAAACCATGAAATTTGATTCAAAAGCTATAAACAAGCAAACATCAAAGCAGCATATCCCTCTCATAGGGACTCTGCTTTTATGCCTGCTTATTGCAGTTTTAACTTTATTTTCTTCTGATTCTGATCCAAATCAACCATACGGAAAAATAATCTCGCCCATTGCCGCAACAACAACCAGTACAACAGTAAGCGTCGCAGCTGAAACAAGAAATATAGAACCAGGGCAATATATCTGGCTGGTAGTGGATAAGCCCGGAATCAATCTTTGCTGGCCTAAAATTCAGATCGAACCAGACACAAAATTTAAAACAATAATTTATGAAGAAGGTAAAAAAGAGCCTTACACCTTATCACTGTATGTAGTACACAAAACAATTAATGACCAGTGGCAGGAGTGGCTTGGTGATGAAATATCTGGCGGGCTGCCCATGCTGCCTGAGAAAAGGCGGTTGGATTCTGTTAGATTAATCCTTGGAAAATAACAGAAGGAATATTGAAAAAGATAAAAAAGAGAATTCTTTGGATACCAGATATTGTGTTTTGAGATTTTATTCGCGGCTATATATATCATTATAGTTGGTAGCATTTCAATTCGATACGGAATTTTTAGTGTTATATAGGCTTAACCTCATGTTCACATTATCAAGGGAAGATCAGAATCGCCATTATCGAAAACTGGTGGATACAAAAAATATTGTGTAAGGTTTCCAACTCAACTCGGACTAACCAATTAAAAGAATGAAATTAAGGTATCTGAGAGTGGTGTTGACATTTAAAGCTTGATCCAGACATTGGAGGGAATATGGAACCCGAACAAACTATCAACAACATTTCCGATCTGATAAAAGCGTATCTGTCAAGCCAGAAGCAGAACAGCTTTCTTCAATATAAAGATCCCATCGAGTTACAAAAAATTCTCAAACTCGATGACCACAACGATGGAGCCGGATGGTCTCAGATTTTTACATGGATTGAGAGATATCTCATGTATTCCGTTAAAACCAATCATAACGGTTTTGTCAACCGAATGTGGGTCGGGGCAAATCTTCCCTCAATTCTGGGAGAAATAGTGGCGGCAGTATCAAACACCTCCTCCTGCACCTATGAGTCCGCACCGGTGTCCACTCTGATGGAAAAATATATGATACAGCAAATGCTTGATCTTGTTGGTTTTAAAAACGGTGAGGGGCAGATGGCAACCGGTTCAAGCAATGCCAATATGCTGGCAATGATGGCCGCAAGAAATGAGAGCCTGCCGACGGTGAAAACAAAAGGGATATTCGGACAACAGGACCTAATGGGTTTTGTCAGTGCCGACGCACACTATTCCATGGAAAAGGCAGCAAATATTATTGGACTTGGTACAGATCATCTTTCCAAGATACCTGTCAATGGCCAGGGTGAGATGGATCTGGATCTTTTGGAAAAAAATCTTGAAAGGACCGTTGGCAAGGGTATACTGCCGTTTTTTGTAGCAGGAACCGCCGGTACAACTATTCGCGGCGCCTATGATTCAATCATAGGACTTCTCAGATTGAAAAGAAAATTCAATTTCTGGCTGCACATTGACGGAGCCTGGGGAGGAGCAGTGCTTGTCAGTGATTCGCTTCGAAAAAAGTATGTCAACGGAATTGAACATGTTGACTCATTTACCTGGGATTTTCACAAAATGCTTGGAACATCTCTGATGTGTAATATTTTTATGATCAATAACAGACCCCATACCCTGGGAAAATTATGCAGCAGTGAAGATGAAAGTTATATATTCCATGATGTCCCGGACAGCAATAAAAATATCAACGAAGTCAATGATCTTGGGGCTGTATCACTGCAGTGTGGCAGGAGAGTGGACAGTTTGAAATGGTTTCTGGACTGGAAATATTTTGGGAAAAAGGAATTTGGTCGCCGGGTGGAACGATCACTTGAATTATGCCGATATGCAGAATTAATCGTCCGGAAATCCGATTTTTTGGAACTGGTATTAAAGAGGAACTCATTTAACATCTGTTTTCGCTTCAAGGCACCGGAGAATGTTGCAAACAAATTAAATCTTGCCATCCGAAATACCCTGTACCATGATGGCAAAAGCCTGGTCGGGTATGCTTATTTTGAAGGTAAATTATTTTTACGGCTGCTGCTGGCCGGCCATGATCTTACCCGTGAAGATATCGACCAATATTTTTCAGATCTGATTAAAACAGGTAAATCCCTGGCAGAAACTTACTAATTGGAAGGACTATACCAATGAGTGAAAAAAATAGTGCCCCAAAAACATATTTGAACCATCCCAATCAATGGAAATTGAAAGCACTGTTAGAGGATCTCTTTACCGATCCCGATCCGGATCATATTACTGAAGAACTCAAGCGGTTTTTGCAAAAATATCCGATTCCTATTGATGACTTCCCGTTGACTGAAGGGACATATTCCAGAACCATTCTTTTTAGAAGCAACAACGGGTATGAGGCCATGGCTGCACGATGGAGTCCCGGTGCAATCTCGTCCATACATGGACATCCCCATTTTGCGCTTATTATAGTGACCAAAGGCGGACTGGGGATTGATTACTTTAAAAAACACGATGGCAGGGTGGAGATGACAAGGTCAGGTTTTTTATCTGAATCTCAATTTTTTTCAGATATCGGTCAGGCCAAAACTTTTGATAACCATATTCACAGGGTACAGGCATATGAAGAAACTCTCAGCATACACATATCATCCGATGATGCTGCAAAGGGCGAAACCTTCGGATAGGTCTTCAAGTATTTTAAAAACCTATATACGGATTTCCCTTTTTTTCTGGTATCTATGGGCCTGCCTGCGGTACTGGGTGATTCCCTGGAATTACTTTGTGCTTAACAGCAGGTATTTTAATAAGAAGAAAGGCATTTTTTCAAAACTGGAAATGGATGCAGCCATTCCTGAACGCTTCCGGCTCAGGCAGTATTATTATGATCCGGATAAGCCACCACGCCGCTATCCTGTTTTTCTCAAGCCGGAATGGGGCCAGAATTCCAATGGTATTGTCCGTGTGCATAATATAAAAGATTACAGAAAGTTTCAGGAAATTGCCGGCAAGACAGATATGCCTTTTATTGTTCATGATGCTGCACTTAGAAAAACAGAGATTGAAATATATTATCTTCGCTCTCCTGATAATATTGATAATTACGCTTTTTTGTCCATAACCGAAGTGACAAACACGTGCAAAGAGCACTATCCAATAAATTCAATACACAATCCATGCACCATTTACAGGGACATCACACACACCTTTTCAGCAAAACAGCTGCAGACAATCTGGTTTTCTTTGCGACAGATTGGTGGGTTCCGCATGGCCAGGGTCGGATTGAAGGCCGATGATCGCAAGGGAATACTGAAAGAAAAATTTCAAATTGTGGAAATTAATCTTTTTCTTCCCATGCCGCTTGTTCTGCTTTCTGAAAATGTCGGTCTGGTTGAAAAAAATAAGATCATGAAAAAGACCATGTCAATTGCCGGCAGGCTGGTAAAAGATATCCCCAAAAAAGAATCCGGAAAACAAATCCTTTTTCAAAAATTTATGCCACATCAAATTATGGATCGTTGGGAGGTGACTCAATGAAATCATTGAAACAAATCATCTATTCCTGGGTTGAACAAAAATTCCTTGGTGGATGCAGCAATTACAATTCTTTATCCACGAGAAAAAGCTGTCGTTCTAAAAAACAGGCCAGAGAGATGTTTTCGAAAAACAATATCCCCTATGCAGAAGGTGAAATTTTTTATGGTCCTGTGAAGCCGTTCCAATTTGTAAAAAAATATGGATTCCCGGTATGTGTCAAACCAAATGTCAGCGGTTTTTCCCGGGGCAGCTATTTTCCCATTAACTCTTACTATGATCTTCTAAAGGCGATTGTGCTTGTCAAAATCTGGTGGCCAAGCTCGGTCATAGAGCAGTATCTTGAAGGCAAAAATTACCGTGTTGTTGTGATAAAGAATGACATCATGTCGGTCATTAGACGATACCCGCCTTTTGTCATCGGAGATGGACGATCAAGTATCAGTGAGCTGATAGACAGGGAAAATAAAACACGCAGCCGGATGAAACTTAATCCTGTCATCCACTCCATTCAAAAGAGTTCTGGTATTACCCGATATCTCAAAAAGAAAAAGCTTTCTTTCTCATCTATTCTTTCAGAAGGGGAAATGGTACCTCTTTATAATCGGGTTTCACTGGCGCCGGGCGGCGTAATTGAAACTATTGATAAAGAAAGCATGCATAAACAAAACAGGGCGATTTTTTTAAAAATTCTTCCCCTGTTTAATGCCAATATTTTAGGCATTGATGCTATTTTTGAAAAAGGGATAGACATTTCCTATACCGAGCAACGTGTGATATTTCTTGAAGTAAATTCAAGACCTTATTTAAAGATGCATGATTATCCAAGATATGGAGAGAAGCAGGACCTGAGCCGCTTTTACACTGCTTTGAATCACCTGGTAATTCAGCAGAAAAATATCTATTAATATGGCATTATTGTCACGTAAAATGGTCTTGAAGATACAGAGCCTGTATTCTTTTCTTGGTATACACTCCTTTCTTATCGGATTGTTTCCCTTTTACATTCCGGTATATCTTTATAAAACCGGTTTTTCTCTTGCGCAGATCTGCTGTTTTATTGCCATCACAGGTATTAGCTTCTGCATCAGCCTCTATCTGTGGGACAGGATTTCCAAACGTGTTTCTTTGCGCTGGCTGATCCTCTTTTCTTTTTTCAGTGAGTTTGCCCTTCTAACTCTGTTTTTTCTGGGGAAAGACATGAGTTTTATTTTGATATCCGGATTTTTCAATGGTATTTTTAATTGCAGTTTCTGGATGATCCAAAGGCTGCTCTTCATGGATACGATCACGCCGCAAAATTCAGGAAAAAAATTCGGAAATTTCCAGATATTTGTCCTCCTGGTTCTGAAGATGGGAATATTTGCAGGCGGGGTAATGCTCGAAAAATCGGGCTATCTGTCTGTTTATATCTTTTCCGTCGGCATCGTCATTATCGCCACACTCTTTTTTTTGCAAAAAGGACACGGAATAGAGCTTGATACAAAGATCGTGACAGCAAGCCCGCTTTGTCTCAGAATGGTGGCAGGTTACAAAGATAGGTTCAATTCAAAATTTGTATTTGCAATAGATGGGATTTTTCTTTACCTTGAGAGCTATTTCTGGATAATTTCACTTTTCCTTATTGTCCGTCAAAGCTATTGGAAACTCGGGCTGCTGGTTATTTTTCTTACCCTGCTCTTTGGTGCCGTTTTCGTGATGATTAAAAACAGTATTGACCGGTTGCCCGCAAACAAAATGTACATTGCTGCTGTCTGCCTCTATAGTCTTTCCTGGATTTTAAGGGGTGTATTGTCTGAGAGGCTGGGCACTTCTTTGCTTATTCTTTTACTGGCAGTCATCACCTTTTGCACCTCGATATTCAGACTTGCCTTGAATAAACGGTTTTTTGATATAGCAAAATCCACAACCGCTCATGAATATATCTTTGTCAAAAGCTATTTTTCTCAATTTTTTCTCGCTGTTTTTGCCCTGGCGGGTTTTTTTCTGTTAGGGTCGGGTGACATACTTGAACAGCTCTCCACAGTTTACCTGACAAGCGCGCTTATCTCATTTGTATATCTTTTTTACCTTCAGGAGAAAAAGTATGATTCCTGAGATAGTCTTTTTTTGTTCTATATTCCGTCTTTTGGGTAAAATTTATAATTTAATCATATATGGAAGGTAAAACCTATGCCACTAAAAGTAATGCGCTGCCCTATCTGTGGATACATCAATATGGGTGAGATTGATTTTCTTCATTGCCCGGTATGCAAAAGTCCAAGTGAGTTTTTTAAACCTGACGCCTCTTTAGAAGCCAGGAGCAACTGGGATACAAAATCTATTCTAATGATAATGGAAATGGCTAAAACAGGACATTATGCTTTGGAAGGCAAAGGTACGACACGATCATTTTTAAACCTGGATGATCTGGTCTTTCTTCCGGCACAAATTGCACAAATGCCCCTTTTGGAAAGTGAGGAAGTAGACTGCAAGGTGATTCTTGGCAAGAATGCCAAAAAACCGATTATTGCCGATACGCCCATCCTTAATGCCGGTATGTCTTTTGGAGCATTGTCAAGGGAAGCAAAGATGGCCTTATCCAAAGGTTCCGCCATGGCAGGGGGGGTGGCCAATTCAGGTGAAGGCGGCATGCTGGATGAAGAAAGAGAATTATCCGATAAAATTACCTTGCAATATTCCACGGGCAGATTTGGTATATCTGATGATCGCTTGAAAATGGCGGATATGATTGAAATAAAGATCTCCCAGGGAGCAAAACCGGGAATGGGTGGAAAACTGCCCGGGGTTAAAGTCACCGATGAGATTGCCTTGATTCGGCAGATAAAACCTGGAAAAACAGCAGCATCACCGGCGCGACATCCGGATATTTCTTCGCCCAGAGAGCTTGCTGATAAAATCGGCCACCTGCGCGAGGTGACAAAAGGCCGACCCATTGCATTAAAAATAGTAGGCGGGCATGTTGAAAAAGATTTGACAGCTATATTTGATCAAGAGTACATACCGGATGTTCTTGTAATTGACGGCGCTGAGGGAGGGACAGGTGCCGCACCAATTTTCACCAAGGACCATGTTGGGCTACCCCTGGTATATGCGTTAACAAGGGCCACCCATTTCTTAAAAGAAAACAATTTGCGGGATAAAGTTACCTTGATTGCCACAGGTGGTCTGCGTCATGGAATGGATGTGGCAAAAGCCATCGCTCTCGGGGCAGATGCCGTTTATATGGGCGGGGCATTAAAAATTGCACTGGGGTGCAGGTATATCAGGGATTGTCATAAAGGAACCTGCCCTTTTGGCATTGCTACCCAGGACCCAATGCTTCGAGCTCGTCTTAATGTTGATGAAAAAGCCATGCATGTTGCCAATTTTATTCGTGCGGCAACCGATGAGATAAAGTCCATCGCCCGCATTTGTGGTAAAAGTAATATCCATGAGATTAACAAAAATGATCTTATTGCCCTTACATCTGAGATGGCCCGCATTACCGGGGTTAATCTCGCTTAATATTATAGGAGAAGTTTTATGAGTCCGTTATTTAATTCATCTATTGCCATCATATTTCTTATTTGTGGTATAGCCGCTACATTTATCATGCTGGAACTGCGAGGTGCACCAAAAGATCGATCGATTAATGCCACGCTTATAAAGCTTCATAAAATTTTCGGCTGGATCTTTATGGGTATTTTCCTGTTATTATTGATAGTGATGATCATAAAAGTATCCGGATATAAAGAAGAAATATCATCCCGGATATCATTCCATATTGTATTATCGTTAGCCTTGATTCCATTGCTTGGGATCAAGATCATTATTGCCCGGCGCTATCCCCGCCTTTCCCAATATCTGATTGCCTTTGGACCGATCGCATTGGCATTTGCCGTTGCACTCACCGGGCTTACCGCCGGTTATTATTTCATGCACTCATCGGATATAAAGTATGTCTCTTTGACAGGATCTGACAGCAAAATATTGGATGAAAACCTTGGACGGCAAGTTGTTAATCAAAGATGTAATAAATGCCATACATTGGAAAGAGTTTACCGGGCAGTTAAAAGTGAAGAGGGCTGGACGTCAACTATTAACCGCATGGCATCACTGGATGCACCCAATATTTCTTCCTTTGATATAAAACAGTCCATCCATTTTTTAGCAAATCGTCAAAAAATGTTAAAAGGTAAAGATGAAAGTCAATTGAACAAAGCGTTTGGCAAGACAATCATGGAAACTAAATGTACATCCTGCCATTCATTGGAACGAATTGTTCAAGCCAAAAAGGGAAAAGAAAAATGGGAAAGTACTGTGAAACGCATGATTAAATATAGTGGAAATCCGGAATACCTGACAAAAAAAGCAAAAGGGGAATTAATAGAATACCTCATTAACAAATAGAGTTGGTGGATTCAAAGGAAAGTGACCCGGTCATAAATTGTCAAAATAAATAACCGGGTCACCCCAAGAATTACAAAAAAAGGCTACTCAAACTCATGGAGAAAAATATAATCATTATCTGCGTTTGCGCTGTGACAGCTAATGCAACCTTTTGGTTTTCCATAGGGTTTTGCTTTACCGCGAGTCGTATATCTTACATAGAACCAGTCACCGGCTTTGGGGTTAAAATCTTTCACCTTATACATAACGGTAAGGGCCATTAATTTTTTCTTTTTGTTGTAATTTTCTTTTACCACGATTGCTCCGTATTCAAATGGAGCGGAAGTTGAATTATAGGTTTTGTCATTGACATAAACTTTATTTAAAGAACCATGGGGTTCATTCCCCTCCTGCATCCCCTGATGATCATCCCAGAATTTCCACTGGGTATACGGGGATGTTTTGGTAATATGTTCCCAAAGCTCTTTGGGATTGGATCCCGGCATTTCTGCCATTGCCGATGTGGCCATGAAAAATGTCATACAAAGAACCATAAATCCTGCAATTTTTTTTGTCATAATAACTCCTTTTTATAATAATTAATAAAAGTTTTGCACCATCTTCTTGTCAAATTTTAAAATATACTTGGATGTACCTTTTAAGGGTTCGTCGGTACAAGTTAAATAAACTTACAAAAATTACTCCAGTTTTTTAAGGTGATTTTTTATTTTCTGCCATGTTAGATTTTATATGTTAGATTTTATATTGACAAAAAGTGGCTTCCTTGTCTATTATTATTTTTGATTTCATAATTGGTTATTTTCGAATGGCGGTGCAGTTTTAGTTCCAACGATTCCATCGATAGTCAATAATCTGGGGAGAAATAAATTTTCCAAACATTTTGACTATAATAGTCTAACCTTAGTGTTCACTTTTTTTATTATAGAATCAGCTTATTATCATACAGGAGACAATATGTTTGCAAACCCTTGGAATACCTCCGCTAAGAGGACAGGATGTCTATTTTTAGGATTACTCTGTGTTTTTAACCTTTTTTTCCTTTCCCAGCCATTGCAGGATCTGAAACTACTCAGATCGAGTGGTTTAAACTCATCATGGGGCTGTTTGGTGGCCTGGCACTCTTTCTTGCAGGCCTTGACATGCTTTCAGAAGGGCTCAAAATGTCTGCTGGCGATGCACTTAAAACGCTGCTATCCAAAATGACGACCAATCGCATCCTGGGTGCGATGACCGGAGCTTTTATCACAGCAGTGCTTAATTCCTCGTCCGTAACAACAGTACTTGTTGTCAGTTTTATCACTGCAAATGTGATGACGCTCGCCCAGTCAGTCGGCGTTATCATGGGTACCAATATCGGTTCAACAATGACTGCCCAGCTGTTGGCTTTCAATATTGCCGCTTATGCTCTTCTGCCCATTGCCATGGCCTCCGAAGGGTTGCTCACCCTTCCTGCAGGTATTGCTCTGGCCCTTGGTGCAAATATCGGGACCTGTGTCACAGCAATGCTCGCCTCCATGGGAAAACCTGTTGAGGCAGTCAGGGCGGCTGTTGTTCATATTTTATTCAATATTATTGGTGTGCTGATCTGGCTGCCATTTATTTCGTAACTTGCGGAGCTTGCCGTTGCTGTCTCTCCCGGGGATGCCGGACAGGCAATTCCAAGACAGATCGCCAATGCCAACACGCTTTTCAATATTATCAATACTACCCTGTTTCTTGGATTCACAACCTGGTTTGCAAAGCTTGCCGTAAAGCTGGTTCCAGAAAGGCCTGAAAAAATCGGGATCATCATTGAACCCAAATTCCTGGATGAGGCAGTCATTTCAATACCTGATGTGGCGCTGGAACAGGTTCGCATGGAATTCGGCCGCATGGGAAAAATTGCTTCAAAAATATTGGCGGACCTGCCAGAAGCCATCAGAACCAAGGATCCGAATAAAGTGGAGGCCATCAAAAAGCTTGATGACAAAGTGGATATCCTTGAAGATGCAATCTTTAACTACCTGAGCAAAATCCGGCAGCAGTCATTGACTGAGGATCAAAGTAAAATCCATCAGGACCTGATGACAGCCACCGTGAACTTGGAAACCCTGGCAGATATAATTGAAACCGAGCTTTCCATACTGATTAAAAAATTCATCAATAAGGATCGGACGGTCAGCGAGGCCACCAGGAAAATATTTGCAGACCTCCACAAAGAAGTGCTGCATACCCTGAATCTGGCTATTCAATCCATTTGTGAAAATGATCAACAGGTTGCCACGGAAGTTACCATTGCAAAACATGACTACATGATCCTTTTTTTGCATAATCCATTGGAACACACATAACTTTGGATCTGTTCCCGGCCATCTCGAATATGGCAAGGATCTCTTGACTTTGGTTTTGAAAAATGTTTTTCTTTTTCCTGGTGGAGTTCCTTCTCATTTTTTTCAACTGCTTTTTGCAGATTGATCTTATAAACATATCACCGATTTAGTTCGGATGGTTCTTATTGAGGGGGAACTTCTCCTTTAATAATAAAAAATCATTCTGTGCTCAATTTAAAATATACTGGAAAAATGAAACTGTTATGCAAAAATAATTGAGCTGCGAATCTGTGTGAGACCCTTTGAAATACTCTCACAAATTCACACCATCAATTATTTTTTAAGGGTACCAATATAGAAAATTTATAGTTGCTGATTTTAAAAAATAATTTTCCAGGCTTTGAGCAAAACCTACTGAATCTCCAAGTTTCCAGAAGAGTTTGTCTCTTTGAGTCTGCTTCTTTCCCATATAATTGAATAGCTCTTTACACAAATTTGAAATATTGATACCGGTGATTGTACTGATCAATATTTTAAATCGCTTCAGATTGGATACCATAATCTAATAGATCAAGTATTTGAAAAGGCGGGAACAGAATGAAAAAGATACAATTAATATCGCTTTGTATCGG
>JAQIBP010000111.1 GCA_027858995.1 Deltaproteobacteria bacterium
TTTTCAACATTGCAATATAATTAATTTTATGGGGCGAATGTTCATAACCGCACAAGATTATAATTGAAGACACAAAAAATCCAATTCTTTTTATGAATATGATTCACCGAGAATTGCTGGCTTCCTGACTATAATATTGAAATAGTGCAAATATTATGGCATAGTAGAAAGATAACTAATATAAGACAAAGGATATTATGAATCTTCAAGGTGATTTTGAAGGGTTAACTCTCTCAAGCATTCTTCAGCTTTTGTACAATGATCAAAAAACCGGGGTGCTTACGGTTAGTTGTGACAAGGAAGAGAGCAAGGTGTTTTTTGAACAGGGGACAATTGTTTATGCATCTGCCTCTTTAAAGGAAGCAAGATTGGGATTTTTGATGCGCAATGATGGCATTATTTCTGCAAAGCAGCTTCAAAAATGTCTTGCACTTGGCAGGGAAAACAAGATTTATATTGGTAAAATTCTGGTGGACAAGGGCTATATTTCTATTGATACGTTAAAAAAATACAATAATAAACAGGTTGAAGCTATTTTATATAATCTTCTTTTCTGGAAAGAAGGCAGGTTTGAATATAGAGATACCAAGTTGAATTTAAAAGGTATGATTGTAACCCAGTTAAATCCTATGAAGCTTATACTCGAGGCGTCTCGGCGCATTGATGAGCTGTCTGTTTTCAAAGAATTTATTCCCAGTGATAACCTGGTATTTCAAATGTCAGGTAAAGTACAGAGTAAAGAAGAGATTAAACTCAATGCAAATGAGTGGCGGATTCTATCATTGGTTGACGGTACCCGCAGTGTTCATCAAATCATAAAACAGAGCACTTATGATGAATTTGCAGTTTATAAAATTTTCTTTTCCATGATTTCTTCTGGTTTGATTGAGCAAAAAGAGGAAGTCCAATTGGATGATAAAATAGGAGAAGATGATTATTCTGCTATCTTGACTGTTTTTCATGATATTTTTCAACCCATTACAAAAAATATTGTGGATGAACTTGGGAATAGGAGCTACTCACTTTTTGAAGAGAGTAAATCCAGCCTTAAAATAGAATTTAAAGAGGTTTTTAAGGATTTCCACCCGTATAACCATAAAAGCTCAAATCTTCAGGCCGTTAGCAGCTCTTTGGCAAAAATTGATGTTATTGAAGATTCAAAGGATTTTTTGATTTCAGGATTTGCTGATTACTCTTTCCAGGTATTAAAAAAAGTTGGTGAAATTATTGGCCCAAATCCTTTGAATGAAATTTTAAATGACATTGAAAAAGTATTGGGATATGTGAAAAAATATCAGGCAGGATCAAAAGAGAAGAGTAAAATCGTCAATGATATGAAAAATGTGATTGAATCAATTTTCCTGGAATTTAAAATAGAAAAAAAAGGCATGACAAATAGCAGTCTCTTTTCCCTCTTTTCCAGATAAAACTGCTTTTTTAAATGGGTTGTTAATATTATTTTTTAGACTGCGCAAGGGTTGTTGTACTAAAAAACAAGTTATGAACTTGTAATTTTTTCAAATTTTGTTGTGCCGAGGCCAACCAAATCCGCAACATGGTGGTTTTAGGAACCTGCGACTTTTGCACCGCCATAGGCTAAAAATGAAAGACCTGCTGTTCTAAACAGAGATCTGATAGTTTCAAGGGTGTCTGTATCTATCATATTGTTAAAGATTATCACATAATCAGCAATAAACAGCAGGCAGACCGTTACCAGGATTAAATTGATCACTTTTCCTACTCTTCCACCTGCATATTTGACTCTGGCCTTATTAAAAACAAATATAATAATAAGATATATTATCAAAGTAAAAATAAGAATTATTGTTTGTGCAGTCATGAAAGCCTCCCTGTATTAGAACCAAGATTTTTTATAAAATTTAATATACTATTTGTTAAAGTTATATTGCTAATATTTTGTTGTTTTATCACTCCAAGGTATGAATTGCCAGCAGGAAAAATGAAAATTTTTTTTTGATTGTTCCCATGGAACATAACATATTCCATATTTGGTTTGCCAATGGCAAATGCATTTTTAGCACATGATATAATAATTCTGGCAATTTTTTCTGGATTTAGAATATTATGGGCAGCAATGTTTCCCTTTTGATCCACAATGATATATTGTTCAATACCAACTGTTTTAGAGAGATTTAAGAGTTTTTCAGAATATGTTTTTTTATCAATCTTTAGATTGTAAGAGTTGTAATAACTGCATGCTGTACATTTGAACACAGCTTTTCCTGCCTGCATCTGTTCTGAATTTAGAAAATTTTTTTCCCCACAATCTTCACAAAATTGAATCATTTTATCTGACTGGTATTATTATATAGTAAATAAATTTTTAATTTTAGTCCAAATTCCAGTGGTTTCTACCTGTGGTGCTGGTTCTTCTTCAAAATTTTGATCAGTTTTGTTATCTGTTTTTAATTGTTCTGCTGTTTTGTCCTGGGTTTTTAAAAGATCGATACACTTTGTGATTATCTGAAGAAGGCCGGTTTTTTCAGGATCATTTTGCCATAGTTTTCCCAGGGTTGCAGTGTCATGATTTATTGATAACAGAGATGATTTATTTTTAAGCCATTCTAAGTTATTAAAAAATGATTTTAACTGGATTATTTTTTTTAGATTATCGTCAGATTGTCTTGCAATCTCCTCAAAGGATTCATCATTTTCCTGGAATGGTACAATACCGTCTGGAGCATCAATCTGTTCATATGTCTCAATGGCAACTGTCTGGTCATTATACTGATTTTGATTATCATATTGATTCTGATCTTTTTGACTGTCTGATTGAACTATATCATTTCCAGGGCTGTCCAGATTGAAAAATTCATCTAATCTGTTTGAAATTTCCGGGATGGGATCATTACTTTTTGTCTGGGGTGTGATATTCTGAATTCCTTGAGTTTGAAGTTCTTCGGTTTTGTCAAACATAGCCATTGCCTGTTCTGGATTCTCTCCATGAACATTAAGCAGGTGAATTGCATCTAATAATTCATCTGCAGGCGACTCTTTAGTGTTGAACAGATTATCCATAATATTTTCTGAATTTTCTGTGGAAGGTTCAATCGTATCTGGAACAGACTGAGCCTGGAGATCGGAATCATCTATTTCTGAAAGTGTGGTTAAAGAGTTATCATCATTGGCACCAGACATACTTGTCTGGCTAAATTGCGAAAGAGCTGGTGCATAATCTTCATCATCAGATGTATCGTCAATTGTTTGGCTTGATTTGGTTCCAGAAGAAATTTTATTTTTAAAGACTTGAAATTTTTTAATATTATTTTCAAGAAGCTGTTTCTTCTCTTTATAAGTTGTTTCAGGTGTTTGAACTATCTTTTCAAAATCTTCAAAAACAGAATGCAGAAAAACTATGGAATCAGTATTGGCATTTGCTTTCTGTATACCAATATATTGTACAATGCTGTGAATGATTTTTAAAAATGCAAAATGGATCTTATAATATTTAAGCTTTGATAACAGGTTAGTTATAACTTTTTTAAAATTTTCAAGTGTAGCTTCCGATATTTCCCAGTCAATGGTAAGAATCACTTCCTTAAGTTCATTTATCTCACTGTCATTAATTACAGGTTTAGAGGAGATTTGAGCTTTTAAGGACTTAAATTTAAGGATCTCATTTGATAAAATTTTATTAATTTCGATCTTTGTAAGATCAGGGTTATCCATGAGTTGTTGAAGTTGTGAAGCAATGGAATTCAAGAGAGGTAGGGTACCTGCATTAACATCACTTTTTTTTGACTCAAGATATTTTGCAAGGGACTGCAGCATTTTAAACAAATATGTTGCAGCATGGTTTGTCTTATAAAGAGGGACAAGTTCAGAGAGCTGATTTTTTAAATTGCTTGTATTATCATCTGTAATATGAATATTTATAGATTCGATAACCTTGTTAAGCTTATTTAAAGATCTCAAAAAAACCTCCTTAAAAAATCTGGTCCTGGATTGATGCCAATGTCATTGATATAATTTTTTTCAGGGTCAAGATTACATTGCCTCCCTTAAGGGCACTGGCTTCAAGTGCCGGGACTTTGATAAGAGAGTTTAAATCTTTTTGCATTATTTTAGAAGATAAAGTTGGAATTTTAGATTGTCTAAGGTCTATTTTATTGTATTGCATGACAAAAGGGATATTAAACAAATCAAGGTTGTAGATCTTAAGATTTTCATATAATTGATTTAAAGAATCAATATTTTTTTTGCGTTGTTCCTTCTGTACATCTGCAACAAAAACAATACCATCAACTCCGCGCAGCACAAGTTTCCTTGTGGCATTATACTTTACCTGTCCTGGAACAGTATACAGTTGTATGGTAACATCAAAACCTTTGATCTGGCCGACATCAAACGGTAAAAAATCAAAAAACAGTGTACGGTCATCCTGGGTTTTCAGACTGACCATTTCAGTTTTTATCTGCTGTTTGTATTTTTTGTTTATATATTCAAGATTAGTTGTCTTTCCTCCTCTTCCAGGGCCATAATAGACAATCTTAATTTGGACTTCTCTGTTTTTTATATTGATGAGCGCCAATCTAAATTTTCCTAAAATACAAATAGATATGAGAAATAATCAAAGGTTTTCCTGTAAGCATTATCAGTTTTCAACTAAGATTTTATTGATCTGATTGATGGCTTCACTTACTTTTAGTCTTACTAATCCCAATGAAATATCTTTGGTGAACATTGTGATCAAAAGAGTGTCATCGTTGACCTTGCTAAAATGAATACTTAATTTTTTACCTTTGTGAAACAGTAATGAAAATTCTGATTCTCCCACAAGTTTTGCCATTGCATCAACCGCTGCAAAATTGCCGGCAGCGAGAGCAGCAAATGCAACAGAGTCAAGGTTGTTTTTTCCATTATCATGTTTTGCAATGGTATTACCAGCCATATCCATAAATATGACATAATCTATTCCAGCATCTATAAGATCGGTGGAGATCACTTTATCAATAGCTTTTAATTGGCTTTTATTGAACATCATCTGACCTTAACTCAAATTATCAAATTTTGCAATAATTTAGTAATTTTCTTATAGAACCTGAAATATGCAGGAGCAGGGTGGCAAAAACAAAATTTCTTGACACCTTTTGCTGTGGGTGATAAAAGTCGCATGGTTCTATAAACAATCGGGGCGTAGCGCAGTCTGGTAGCGCACTTGTCTGGGGGACAAGTGGTCGCTGGTTCAAATCCAGCCGTCCCGACCATTGAATAATAGGGGGCTCGAAAGGATTTCGAGAGCCTTTTTACAATATATAAGCGGGAGCACAAAATGCGTGGCTTTGCAAATATTTTTCTGGGAAGAGCACCTGACTGGTACAAAAAGGTATTAATAGGTTTTCTTATTCTAAATCCTATTTTGATGTTCACTGTGGGACCTTTTGTTACAGGCTGGATAATTATTATTGAGTTTATTTTTACACTGGCCATGGCCTTGAAATGTTACCCTCTGCCGGCCTCGGGTTTGATAGCCATTGAATGTGTTTTAATGGGAATGACTACTCCTGAGTCAGTTTACCATGAAACAGTGGCAAATTTTCCTGTAATTATGCTGCTCATGTTCATGGTGGCCGGAATCTATTTTATGCAGGATCTGCTGCTGTTTATTTTTTCCAAACTTCTCGTAAGTGTAAGATCAAAAGTTGCCCTCTCTTTGATTTTTTGTTTTATGGGTGCTTTTTTATCAGCATTTCTTGATGCATTGACTGTCACTGCTGTCTTAATTACCGTAGGTGTTGGATTTTATGGCATTTATCATAAATTTGTCTCAACCCATAAAATTCATAATATTGCAGATGATTGCGGGATTGAAGAAGACTGTCATAGAAGAGACCTTGATAATTTCAGGGCTTTTTTAAGAAACTTGTTGATGCACGGCGCAGTTGGAACAGCTCTTGGCGGTGCTACAACACTTGTGGGCGAGCCCCAGAATTTAATTATTGGTGCCAGGCTCCAATGGCATTTTGCTGAGTTTTTTCTTAAGTGTGCATCAGTCTCCATTCCTGTATTAATTGTCGGGCTTTTAACATGTGTACTTCTTGAGAAGATCAAAATGTTTGGATATGGAGCTCAAATCCCTGAATCAGTCCGTATCATTTTAAAAGAACATGTGGATAAGGAAAGTTCACAAAGAAGTGAAAGAGCAACAAAGAGATTAATAGTTCAGGCTGTTGTAGGTGTTATATTAATATTGTCTCTGGCATTTCATCTTGCAGAAGTGGGTGTTATAGGCTTGATGGTTATTGTTCTCTTAACAGCTTTTAATGGTATTGTTGAAGAGCATGAGATTGGCCATGCATTTGAGGAAGCTCTGCCTTTTACCGCACTTCTTGTTGTCTTCTTTTCTATTGTTGCTGTTATCCATGATCAGCATCTGTTCCATCCTGTTATTAATTATGTCCTAAGCCTGGAGGGAAGTACACAGCTTTCAGCCTATTATATTGCCAATGGAGTGCTTTCTGCCATCAGTGATAATGTCTTTGTTGCAACAGTATATATTAATGAAACAGCAGCTCATTTTAAAGATATCGTTCCTTTTCTGGGGCAGCATGCATCAAATGGTGCACACCCTACAGCAGAACAGGTTTTACAAATTGAGCAATATGGCAAACTTGCTGTAGCCATTAACATGGGAACCAATATCCCTTCAGTTGCAACCCCCAACGGGCAGGCTGCATTTTTATTCCTCTTAACATCTGCTATTGCACCGCTCATCAGATTGTCATATATGGAAATGATTAAACTTGCTCTGCCATATACTATTACAATGAGCATTACAGGGTTGCTGGCTGTTATGTATTTGTTGTAAAAAAACAGTTTGTCTGATATTTGCATATTATGAGTGGAAACAAACCTGCAAAATCAACTAATATCCTTATTCTTGGACTGGGGGGTGTGGGATATTATCTCGCTAAACGCCTTGCACATGAAGGCTATGCAATTACTGCAATAGAGCCTGATGCAGGATTGGTCAGTGATGCTGATGGAGAGATAGATGCACGTTTGCTTCAGGGTAATGCCATGAGCGTTGACTGCTGGCGTGAAGCCGGGGCAGAAAAGATGGACTATCTCATTGCTGTTACAAATAATGATGCAGTGAATATGATGAGCTGCCAGATTGGCGATCGTTTTGGCATCCCACGTAAAATTGCCAGGGTACGTTCCACAGAATTCGGGAGTAAAGATTCAATTTTAAATGCTGCGGATCTTAAGATTGATCTGATTATCCATCCCGAAGAGCTGGCAGCCCAGGAAATTTTAAGACTTATAAAACTTCGTGCTGGAGAAGATATTATCGCAGCTGCTAAGGGGCATATACAAGCCATTGCGACCCGTATCCACAAAGAATCACCCTTGGCTAACAGAACATTAAAAGATATTTCTCAAGCTTATAATGAATTTCCATTTAGAATAGTTGCCATTGCACGGGGAATAACCACGATTATTCCTGGCGGAGATGATCAATTGCTACCCCAGGATCAGGCTTTTTTTATGGCCAGTAGTGAAAACCTGACTCAATTAATAAATCTGACTGGTGTTGAACAGCAAAAACGTCACCGGGTGTTGATTATTGGCGGAGGACTTATTGGACGTCGTATGGCTGAGCTGCTCAGTAAAACTACTGGACTTAGAGTTAAATTGATTGAGAAGGATGAGACAATTGCCCAGGCACTCTCTTTTGAATTAAAGAGTGTAGAAGTGCTGCACGGTGATGGATCAGATTCTGATGTACTGCTTTCAGCCGGATTGCTGGAAATGGATACTTTTATTAATGCAACCGGGGAAAACGAAACCAATATCATGGGCTGTGTTTTAGCCAAACATCTGATAACTTCACAAAAAACCAACGGATCAAACAGAGAGGGCAGCAGGCAGATAAAATGTATTGCCATGGTTAATAAAGAAGATTATGTGGTGTTGGCAGCCACCATGGGGTCTGATCTGGCCTTGAACAAAAAAATATTGGCCGGTAATAAAATTTTAAAATTTATTCGTAGAGGAGAGCTGCTTTCTGTCGCACATCTGCATGGTTTTGATGCTGAAATGGTGGAAATTGTTGCAGCTCCCAACTCTCCCATTACCCGTAAACCTCTTTCCAAACTGGATTCTTATTATACTCAAAATATCATGATAGGAAGTATCCATAGAGACGGCCTATGGCAGGTTGCTGTTGGAGACACGCATATTCAAGACAATGAACGGGTTGTAGTGGTCTGCCTGTCACAACATTTAAAAGATGTTCAAAAATTATTCCTTGCCTGATTTATTCAGCGACATACTGTAACGTAATGCAAATTTTGTGATCATACGTTCTTCTTCAAACCATCGTTCAAAACGAAAAATAAATTTAACCCAAAGATATGCATGCAGTATTTTGATGTAAACTTGCCCAGATACAAGGCGCGAAAATTTTTTGCAACCGGAGTGTACATGAGTACATGAGGATTGCAAAAGTTTGAAGCAACGCCGTAGATGGGTGAGTTTACATCTAAATACCCTATTTTTTCCAGAAGGATGGGTAGAATATAACCAGTGCCGAAAACATTTCCAGTCTGCCAACAAGCATATTCCAGGATAAAAACCATTTACCTGTATCTGAAATAAAGGCAAAATTTTTGGAAGGGCCAACTCCTCCAAAGCCCGGGCCTATATTCATAAGTGCTGAAATAACCGAGCTCATGGCCGTATTATAATCCATTTTATCCACAAGGGTCATGAAACATCCTCCAGCAAGAATCAGGAAAATATTAACGATAAAATAACAAAAAGCTATATATATGATTTGTAATTCCACAGGGCGCTGATTCAAGCGAATTGATACCACAGACATTGGTTTAAAATATATGCGCTTTATCTGGGCAACTCCAAATTTTATTATCAGGATGTAGTGAACGATTTTAATTCCGCCGGTAGTTGATCCGGCACACGCTCCAATAAAGCATATCATATAAATAAACATCTGCGCTGCCTGGGGCCATTGTTCGTAATCTGCAGTAGTGAACCCTGTGGTTGTGAGAATAGAGGTGACCTGGAAGGTTGCGTAACGGATGGAATCCATTAAGCCATATGTGTTTTCTTTCCATAATATCCATGAAACCATGATACAAAAAAAGAGCATAAATCCAATATACCAGCGAAATTCAGTATTGATTTTTATAATATTCCAGTTTCCGTGCGCCATGTGGTAGAAAATCATGAATGTCATGCCGCCCAGAAACATGAAAAGTATGATAACCCAGTCAAAGTAAGCACTGTTGTAATGTCCTATGCTGGCGTTCCATGGTGAATAGCCAGAAGTTGATACAGTACCGAAAGAGTGGCACAGAGAATCAAAAAGAGTCATGCTTCCACCGCACAGCAGAATGGTTTCTAAAATATTCAGAGCCAGATAAATTCCCCAAAGCCAGACCATGGTATCTCTGTTGCGAGGAATGAATTTTTCCTTGGTAATCACCTGTCCCGGACTTGATTCAGCCCTGAAGAGACGTACTCCCCCCATGCCATGAGGCAAAAATATAATGGTCAGTGTTAAAAAACCCATTCCGCCAAGCAGATGGGTCTGGCTGCGCCAGAAGATTAGTCCGTGGGGAACTATTTCGATATCAGTTAAAATGGTTGCTCCGGTTGTTGTATATCCTGACATCATTTCAAAAAAAGCATCGGTAAATGTGGGAATTGATCCATGGATCATAAAAGGTATGCCAGAAACAGCAGAAATTAAAATCCATCCGAAAAATGCAATAAAAAAACCATCTTTTATATTTAAATCGTCAAACCTTCTAAAGAACCACCACAGGGGATATCCTATGCCGACAGTGACGATTCCTGTAATTGCAATGGCATACAAATCATCTTCTTTGTAATATAAGGAGCAGATCAATGGGAAAATCATAGAAATGCCGGTAACAATCAATAATTTTCCCAGAACATTTGTGATGGTCTTGTAATTCATGGAGGATAACTTACTAAATCATAAAAACAGTGTCAATATAACATATTTAGTACCCATGCAGACCGCCTTATTCGGGTGATCTTATATCAAACCGAGGGGCTTTAAGCATGCGCTTGATTTCTTTTTTCAGGTCGGTTTCATCCGGGTTCCGGGTGCTTTGCTCCATGAGCAGGTCAAACAGAGCCTTTTGCTCCACCGGATACCTAAAATCGTTTAAAGATCTTTCCTTTAGCTGAATATGGGCAGCCCAAGGGACAAAGTAGGTAGTTGCAGGATAATCTGCATGTTCGGATATATCAATATTGAGTCCTGCAATGTAAAGAAGGTTTTTCCCACTGTACTCAGTGCCCCGGTGGATGGATTCCACACCCCTGACAAATTCATTCTGAATATTAATCTTTGCTGCCCTGAGCAGGGGATTTCGAGATGTGACAATTCGAGGCATGAAATCAATGATATTACGTTCGAGAAGGATACTTTCATCGGTTTCATGGAAATCTTCACGGAAAAAGAAGAGATCTTCGGTCAGATAATTCCCGATACATTCCCCGTTTCCTGATTTCCATTTATAGTCAGTTAAAGCCATGCGGTTTATAAACTCTTCAGACACTTCAAAGGACTGCATTGTGCTGGTAGCTCCAGCAGGACGTATGCTAAAATTCTCACTAATTTTTACAATATTTTCCAGTCTTAGCACCAGTCCATTTTTTACCGGATGGGTAGAAAAATCAATAAAGGAATTTTTCACTGCAATCAGGTAGACACCAGAATCAGATCTGGACAAAAATATTCTGTCCCTGGCAAATTGATACTGTTCCATATAGGGTGTAATGACATGGGAGAGTTTTCCACAGGAAACCGAGATGTTTTTTTTCTCCATCCGGGATCTTCGAAAGGTGCCGTAAACTCCAGAAATGTGATCATACCCTACATGACTGGCCTGAACAATCACGGAGTCTTCTCCATGACTTGCATGGGGTGCATGTCTGTCAACGGCAATCATTCCACCGACACGACCGTGATTGAACGGGAAAATTCCAAAATGTTTTGTCAGTAAAATTATGGGGATCCCCTGATTTTCATCGGAGCAGAACGCTCTGGATGGCATGATGAGCTTTTTTCTGAATCCCAGCTGAATACACAAATTATAAAGCCTTGGTACGAATTCAGCATAGGGGATGGTCATGCCGTCAACTGTAAAAGCGGCTGTCTCACGAAAGATGGTTATGGAAGGATTGGGTTTGATTGATATCATGGTCTTTCCCCTTCTAAAATTTTTTTGATTTTATTTTTAAATCAAATAATTACACACAAGTCAGGGTGTAATTCTGATGGAAGGGTAAAGCCCCATACGCTCGCCTGTTCTATAAGGCTGAATAGTATTAAAGGATATGTTCTGGTCATCCTGGGCATGACCACGGTTTTTATTGTTATGAAACAGGGAACCATTTAATAATTGAACCTGACTAATCCTCTTCCTAAAGGCATCTATAAACACAGAGCCTTTACCGGAAAAAGTCATTTTTCCTATTTTTAGAGTATCCAGAACTTCAGCAAGGTCATCAAGTGGAATGGTATTATTTTCAATATCTTCTTCAGAACCGATGAATCCCCATATCAGGTGATCGTCAGGTATTTTGACAGGCATATCTGGAGCTGGATCAATGATAGTATGCGGCATAACGATACATCCTTCGCCAATCTCAATGCGTGCGTCTGGTTTTCCATTTAAAAAGGAATTAAATCCGACAAAAGTTTCAAGGCCGATATCAGCATGTATTATTTTCGCGCCATGGGCAGCTATACATTTTTCTGCAAGATTTGAATGGATAATACAAGAATTTTCCTGTGCATTAGAACCATCGTTCATTACAGCATTATCAAGAAATGCCCTTTGAGCAACAAGAACATTCTCGCCAATGCGTGCTTTACCGATTACAACAGCATATCTGTTGACAGCAGAGCTTTCTGGAGCTTTTATAGGTTCAAGGTTTATTGCATCAAATAATTTTTCATAACTCTGCTCTCTTTCTTTAACAAAATCATAGATTATCCCGCGAGGTTGGTGTGAAGAATTTATCCCTACAAAATTATCTAAAATATCTTTTTTAAACTTATATTTAAACTCAAAATTTGGACTTCTTACCCAGACTGTTCCCGGATCAATTTTTCTATGGAAAAGCTCGCCTGCCTGAACATATGCAAATTCACCAACAATGCATGAATGGAGGTTCATAAGATCAACGGTTGCAAAAGGACCGAGAAAACAGCCCTCAAGAGTTGTTCCGTGAATATTTACATAATGAGCAGAAATTGTATTATGAATACCAAATTGTTCAGGGCTTTCAAGATTGTGCGAATTGCTGTGAACAAGTGTTTTATAGAGCAGGCTGTCCCTTATGGTTATTATTTCATCTTCTACAAGGGGAATGCTATTTGGACGGGGTATATGGTCTCCCTTTCTTTTTAGTTCATCACCTCTTATGTCACTTTTATAAATTGTAGATCTTCCAACATAGCATTTTCCAAGAAAATAACTGCCAGCAATATTGGAGTTTTTAAAATTAAAATAGATGGGATGATGGGATGTAATTCCATAAAACGCATAAAATTCCAACATTTTATCATGTTCAAGAGCACTTGTTACAAAAGGTTCAGTATCAAAATCAAACTCACTTAAACTGCAGTTAACCCGACTGACAATCCTGTCATTAAGTTGTTTTAGCTGATTCATGGATTCAATCCTTTTTACTATAATGAGCTTTCGCTAATTGTTATAATTAATATAATTAAAAAATGCATACCATAGAAATATATTAGAGGCAAGATAAGAACACTACAAGCTGAATATTTGCCATAAGAGACTTTTCCCATAACCTGTTCTTGACAGTTCATCTTGCGGCCGTAAGGTGAACTGCCCTCCACTGTATACTGTAGCAAATTTGAAAATCTCCAGGATCAAGATCTCTTGTAAATATTTTGTATCTATAATAGGATTTAACCCTTTTGTTTAATCCAGTAATAATAATGTGGTTGAACCCTGGATGCAGTTTTTGGAAAGATCACGAGAGGTAGCAGAGTTTTGCAAATTATAATTGTTGGTGCCGGTGAAGTTGGTTATAATATTGCCAACAGGCTTGCTTCTGAAAACAAACGGGTCATTGTCATTGACAAGGATGAAAACGCAATTAAACGCCTTACCGAACACCTTGATGTCCAAACCATAGCAGGATCTGGAAGCAACCCGAAAGTATTGATTGATGCTGGTATTAAAGACACTGATATTTTCCTGGCAGTGACTGACAGTGATGAGGTCAATCTTGTGGCATGTCTTATGGTCAACTTGATTTCACCCACAACCAAGAAACTTGTCAGGGTTAGAAATTTTGATTTTGATCCCTATCACGATATATTCAAAAAAGAAAATCCTAATATTAACACTGTAATTAATCCAGAGATCGAAGTAGTTAATACAATTAGAAAAATAATGGATATTCCTGGTGCCGTGGATGTGGGCGATTTTGCTGAAGGCCAGGTAAAATATGTCGGTATCCGCCTTGATGATGATTCTCCCATAACAGGGATGAGACTGATTGATTTTTCTTTACAATTTGATAAAGACCGCCCTTTGATCGCTGCTATTATAAGAAAGAATGAAGTGATCGTTCCAAGGGGAGACACTAAAATTAATATTGGTGATTTGATTTATTTTGTTTGTGAAACCCAAAAACTTGAAAAAACACTTAATATGTTTGGGAAACAGGTAAAACCTGTTAAAACCGCTTTAATCATTGGAGGCGGTCGAATTGGAGAGCGACTATCTAAAATACTTGAAATGGATTCGATAAAAACAAAAATCATTGAATCTGATATTAACCGCTGCCATTATCTGTCAGAACAATTGAGTAAAACCGTTGTTCTTCATGGTGATGGATCTGACCAGAAACTTTTCCTTGAAGAGAATGTGGCACAGACAGATGTTGTTATATCAGCCACCAATGATGATGAAGCCAATATCCTTATCTCGTTGCTCGCAAAAAATTTAGGTGTTCAAAACACGATCACGAGGATCGGAAAACCCAACTATTTTCCCCTGCTTTCCAGCATTGGTATTGAAAAAGTTGTAAGCCCGAGATTATCTGCCATCAGCTCTATTTTACAGAATGTAAGAAAAGGGAAAGTTTTATCTGATATTTCCATCCTTGGTGAGAGTGGGGAATTTATTGAAGCCATTGCCCTTGAAACTTCAGGTATTACCAACAAACCATTAAAAAAAATTTCTTTTCCAAAGGGTGCAATTATGGTCTGTATCCTCAGAAAGACAGATGTCATGATCCCGTCAGGGGTCAGTATTATCAAACCAGGGGACAGGATCATTATGTTTGCTGTTAAACCAGCCGTAAAAAAACTTGAAAAACTTTTAACTGTGAAACTGGAATATTTTTAATGCGCTGGAAATTTGTTGCAAATATTATTGGTATTTTATTAATATTTTTGGGATTGTCCATGGTTGTCCCTTTAATGGTCAGTTTTCACTACCAGGACCATGCCCAGAAGAATTTTATTCAATCTATTGGCATCACAATGATAGTTGGACTTATTCTGATAATTATATCTAAAAAAAAACAGGGTCGTGACGATTATATCAACAAAAAAGAAGGAATGGCTGCTGTTGCTCTTGCCTGGGCAGTTATAGGACTTTTTGGTGCTCTGCCATTTTATTTAAGCCCTCAATTTACAAATTTTACTGATGCATTTTTTGAATCGGTTTCCGGGTTTACAACAACCGGGTCATCTGTGATGATAAATATTGAGAGTGCAGGTAAAAGTCTTCTTTTCTGGAGATGCTTTATTCAATGGCTCGGCGGTATGGGAATCATTGTTTTATCACTTGCCATATTGCCATTTCTTGGAGTTGGTGGAATCCAGTTGTATAATGCAGAAGTCCCAAGTCCCATACCTGATAAACTCACTCCAAGATTGACCGACTCAGCCAAAATTTTGTGGGTGGTATATGCATCTCTTACAATAATTGAAATTATTTTTTTGTTTGGTGGTGGAATGACACTGTTTGAAGCTGCCTGCCATGCCTTTGCAACTCTTCCCACGGGTGGTTTTTCTCCTAAAAATGCATCCATTGCCCATTATAACAATGCCTATTTTGATTATGTTATTGTCATTTTCATGTTGCTTGCAGGGATTAATTTTTCTCTTCATTATCAAATGCTGAGAGGAAAAACACTTGCTTTCTGGAGAGATACAGAGTGTAAATTTTTTCTTGGATTAACATTTTTGTTTATCATTTTAGTTACCTGGAATACCTATAGTTCAGTTTATACCTCACTTAATGACGCATTCAGATTTGCAAGCTTTCAAGTTGTTTCAATTATAACAACTACAGGGTTTGCAACAGCTGATTATGAAAAATTTCCAGGGTTGAGCCAGATACTTCTTTTTATCTGTATGTTTATCGGTGCTTCAGCAGGTTCAACTGGTGGGGGGATGAAATGTGCAAGGATTATTGTTTGTTTTAAATATTGTTACAGGGAATTATTTAAAATTATTCATCCTCACAGTATCAGCAAGATAAAATTTAACAATGCAGTCATCTCAGATGATATTCTGCGAAGTATTATGGGTTTTTTAGTACTTTATATTGCTCTTTTCATTCTATCGAGTATTTTACTTGCATGTATGGGCATTGACATGATAACAGCTTTTGGTGCTGTTGCCGCCTGTATTGGTAATATCGGTCCTGGATTTGGAACTGTAGGACCTACTGAGAATTTTGCCCATATGCCTGTTATGGGAAAGTGGCTGCTTGCATGGTGCATGCTGTTGGGCAGGCTGGAAATTTATACTGTTATAATTCTTTTTATCCCGGAATTCTGGAAAAAATAAAGTATACTTCACTATGACTTGAAAAAATTCAGGAGCGCATGCAAATTAGTTAAAGGGTGTGGCGGGCAGCCGGGTATAAAAAGATCCACCTGGATCAGAGATTCAAGGCCTTCCGTGATTTCGGGGCTGCCCCGGAAAGGTCCTCCTGAAATAGCACAGCTGCCGACAGCAATAACAACTTTTGGGTCAGGGACAGCTTCAAAGGTTTCAAGTACTGCAGTTTTCATATTTCTTGACACAGGGCCGGTTACTACTATACCGTCTGCATGGCGGGGAGAGGCTACAAAGTTAATTCCAAATCGTGCAAGATCAAAAAAGGGGGTTGCAAGAACATTCAGGTCTGCTTCGCAGGCATTACAACCGGCAGCTGAAATCTGACGCAGCTGAAGAGATCTGCCAAACAGTTTTTTAAAGTGTTTTTTTGAATGCTCAGCAAGGGCCGGCAGGCTGCCTTCTGTAATAAGATGTTCCCGCCGGGAAGTTGATGTTTCAAAATTTCTTGTGAATTTTACAAATTTTTCTTCAGATAATCTTTCACAGCTTCCACAAAACACACAACGTCCCATATCTATTGTTTTTTTATGCTCATCTATGGCATCCTGGGGGCAGGCAGCAGCACATATTTTTGCAATATCGTCTTCAACATCAATATTAATGTCAGGTAGTCCCCTGTATCGTTCAACAAGTTCAATTTTAGTTTTGGGATAGGAAGTGGTCTTATAACCCTGTTCAAATCTGTTTTTTAGAGTCTTGAGCATTTTTGGTATCTCTTTTTATATATAAATAAATATTTTATTTTATCAGTCATAAAAATTTAAAGATCAAACCCGCAATAAGATAGATTAAAACTCTTATTGTTTAACGGAAAATCAGAAATCCCGGTGTCACGCAGAGACATTGACAATCCATTCCAGTTGTGAAACGAAGGATCTTTAACCTTGTACTTGATTATTTTTCCATTGTCATCTGTTAAAACACAATGAGAAAGCTCTCCGCGCCATGCTTCGTTAAGGGTGACTACAAAGGATGAGGGTGCAAGATTGTAGTTTCCAAAATCAATGGTTTGTGTTTCAATTTCATTTGCAAGAAGGGATTTTATGATATTAATTGAGTGCATGATTTCATCTGCCCTGACCCTTGCCCTTGCATAGACATCGCAGGTGGGTTCTGCATACCCAGATATATCAATGTCTGGATAGTGTTCAGTAGGAAAATCACGCCTGATATCATGTTGAATTCCGCTGGCACGCCCGGCCGGTCCCACAAGTCCAAGTTTTTCAGCATCGTATGTGCTTACATTGCCGCATCCTTCAAAACGTGCTCTAACACTGGGGGTCTCAAACAGAAGATCAATTACATGCTGCATCTGGGGCTCTAAAACACTAATTCGGCTTATAAGCTCTTGTCGGATATCATTATCAATGGAAAAACGAACTCCGCCAGGCCTCACAACTCCCTTGCCAAGTCTGTTCCCACAGATAAGCAGTGTCATATTCAAAAAATCTCCACGCATACGGCCAAAATAGTTGGCAGGAGGTAAAAATGCCACGTCACCGCTCAATGCACCAAGATCCCCTGTATGATTTGCAATACGTTCAAGTTCAAGGGCAATGGTTCGTATTATTTTTGATCCTTTATCTGTGTCTGTCTGAGTTAGTGCTTCTATAGCTTGAGCCATGCATGTGCTGTTTGCAACAGTTGTATCTCCTGCTATGCTTTCAATAATAATAGGAAGCCGCTTGTTCTCAACATCCAATAAAAGATTTTCAATACCCCGGTGCTGATATCCAAGCTGGATCTCAAGATGGAATACCCTTTCGCCAATACAGTTAAATCTGAAATGACCTGGTTCTATGACACCTGCATGAACAGGACCCACAGCAACTTCATGAACTTCATCTCCATCCACACGATAGTAATCATAATTGCCTGGGATATCCTGGTTGTAATCATTACCAAAGATATCAGGTTTTTCTGTATAATTGGGGTGGTATCGAACCATCTTAAGCCAGGGATGCCCTTGAGGGTTTATCCCAAACTGCTCTGCTATCTCCCTTTCAAACATATGAAATTGTTCACACTCGGTGGTGAATGAAGGATATGAATCTGGTGCATCCGTAGTGGCAATAAGGAGTTCATCAGTCCGCAATACTGCTATGAGTTTTATAACAGAATCATCCTTATAAGCAAAATAGTGGACCACTTTTCCACCATCTTTGACAATATTGAGGGCAGTGTCACAAAAATCAGTAAATGGCAGATATGGAATTTCACTTCTTGATACTGCACAACCATTTGCTATTTTTAAAAATTTTGTCTCCATTTAAAGTCCTCCGCCGATTACAGCAACAGCATCAATAATGGTCTTATATAAAGTTTCTGGCATCCACAGACATAAAATAAGTGATGTAATAAGAAGAATATACTGCGGCCAGATCATGCTTGCTTTTTCAGTAAATTTAATTGATAAGTGCTTATCGGCATCACTAAAAGTAATTTTCATGGCCTGATTGGCAAAACCTGCAAAAATTACACAAAGGCTTATAATAAAAACCGTGGCAACAACATAGTGACCGGTGCGGAATGCACCTATAATAATAAACATCTCTCCTATAAAAATTCCAAATGGTGGAAATCCTGAAATCCCTGCAAAACCTGCAAAAAATGCAATAAGAGTTTTTGGCATCAGTTTTACAAGGTTGCCGGTTTTATCAATAAGTCCGCTCCCATATCCAAGTAAAATATTGCCTGAAGTTAAAAAGAGAGAAGATTTTATCAGGCTGTGATGAATCAGGCAGAGAATCGCTCCATATGCACCAAGGCCTCCTATACCTGTTCCAAAGGCTATAATTCCCATATTTTCAATACTTGAATATGCAAGAAGTCTTTTATATTCTGTCTGTTTTATAATAAAGGTTGCAGCTGCCAGTATGGACATGAGGCCGAATATAATAAGTATGGTTCCTGAAAAATCTCCGAGACCGGCTGCTATCATTATTTTATTAGTTTTGAAAATACCAAGGTATGCACAGTTAAGAAGAACTCCTGATAAAAGTGCTGATGCTGGGCTGGGAGCTTCGCTGTGTGCATCGGGAAGCCATGTATGCATTGGTGCCAAGCCCATTTTGGTTCCATAGCCAACAAGAATGAGTATAAAGGCGGCTTTAAGCCATATGGGGTCAAGCTGTTTTGCTACTTGAGAAAGTGCAGAAAAAGACAGAGGAACATCAATGTTTCCAAGATCCATGGCAAGCACCAGAAAAACAGAACCGAGAAGAGCCATTGCAATACCCACAGAACAGATTAGAACATATTTCCACGTTGCTTCAAGGGAAGCTTTTGACCGATGGGTATAAATAAGGGGTGCGCTGGCAAGAGTAGTTGCTTCAATGGCAATCCACATAACCATGATATGATCAGAAAGAGTAACCATTGTCATGGTTGAAAGAAACAGTATCATTGATCCGATAAATATATTTTCAGATTGGATCTTTGTCTCTTTAAGATATGCTGTGGTATATATTGCAACAAGAAAAAAGAGAAATGATATGACGAGCAGGGATAATAAACCTTCCGGTGTCACAGAAAAATATTCCGGTAGAAATGATACCGGTCTTCTAACCCACAGTGTAACAGAGAATAAGAGATGGATACTGCCGGTAACAACCAATATAGTGCGCCCTGATTCCTTTGGCAGAAAAAATGCAATAATGCCTAAAAGAAATGGAGCCAGAATGACAAATTCAACCATGAAAAACCGCCTATTCCTTTAAATTTCTTAAATGTACTGTGTCAACACCATCAAATTTCTGTTTCATATCCCGCAGCATGATAGCCATAATCATAACTCCTGCAAGAACATCGAGGAGAATTCCAAATTCCACAATATGGTGAGCATGGGTGGAAAAAGTAGTTCCCACAAGATAAATACCATTTTCCATCATCATATAACCAAGAACCATGGCAATTGCATTTCGTCTTGTCATTAAAATAAACATGCCCGCAACAAGAATTGTTATTGCCGTCGGCGTTAAAAGAGCGCTGGTACTGACAGACGGGATATTAAGTCTATGGCTTACAAATGCGGCAGCTACAATTAATATAAGCCCTGCAAATAGAGAAGCGTGAAAACCAATAATTGGCTCAACCCCTCTGTTTATGGAAACTTTTTTGATAACCAGATGAATGCTCAGAGGAATTACAATACCTCGGATAACCATTGTAACAAGGGAAAACAAAATAGTTCCGGTTGTTAAATCATGTTCTATAAAAAGAGGTACAAGGGAAACCACTATACCTTGAAAAGCGATTACTTTAATCAGCCCCGGCAGACGGCTGGAACCAAAAGAGAATAAAACAGAAAGCAGAACAAGGGACAATATTGTATCAACCGAATATATCATTTTACAAACTCCAGAGTGATAACTACTGCAAAAAAGGACAGAGCAAATGAAGTAAGGACAAATTTTGGAACTTTATCCATTCTCAAGCGGCCCATAACAGATTCCATGATGCCTGTTGCTGTATATACAACAATAAGTGCACCAAAGAATGTGCATATATCCAAAAACATATTTCCCATGTTAAATGGAAAAATCAGTCTTGCTACAAAAGTGGAATAGAAAAACAGTTTTAAATAAGATCCCAGTTCAATTAAAGCAAGATCAGGCCCGCTGTGATCAAGCACCATGACTTCATGAATCATTGTGAGTTCAAGATGGGTGGCAGGGTCATCAACAGGTACTCTTGAATTTTCAGTGAGCAGGATAATGAAAAAGACAATGGCTATGAAAATCAGTGGTGAACCGGCTGTTTTCCAGAGTTCTGAAGGATTACTCTCGGAAAAATAGGCTGCGAATGAAAGTTCCTGAGTGAGCATGTAAAATAAAATTAATATCATGAACATGGAAGCTTCACATATTATCGGGAAAAAAGCTTCTCTTGCAGCTCCCATACCTTCAAAGGGAGATGCTGTATCCATGGCTGCAGCAATTGTAAAAAAACGTCCCAGCCCTAAAATATACAGGATAAATATTACATCTCCTTTAAAGGAAAAAATGGGAGCATGACCAGCTATGGGCAGAAACATAAGCGCAGTTACAGCAGAGCACAAAGAAACCATTGGACCCATTTTAAATATAAAACTTGTACTCCTGCTGTATACCGACCCTTTTTTGAAAAGTTTAATCAAAGTATAATAGTTTATCAGGAGCGGGGGGCCTTTTTTCCCACCGAAAAAAGCCTTTACCTTAAGAATGAGTGCTGAAAAAAATGGCGCAGTAAGTATAGCCAGCAACCATAGAATAATTGATTCAATCATAAATTTTTTCTCATATGAGTTGTTTTTTTCATAACCGCCAAATGGCAGTTTGCATTGACTGCCATATTACAAAGTATATAAGCCTGAGACCCTGAGGGGCAGAAACTCATATTTTTACAAATATTTTCATATAATCCATCTATATAAAAAGCAGAAGCAAAATTATAGTCAACAGAATATAACCTATATATAAATGAATATCTCCATGCTGTATCCAGCGTAATTTATCCAGCAAAAAAGTTACAGGATTAATTATCTTATCAAGATGAAGTTCAGCAATATCATCTATGTGACTGTGGTAATGTGTTTCTTGTGGAAATCTGCCTTTTATTACAGGATGTTTCTCTTGTAAGGGAGCAAATGGTTTGAAAAAATCAAGAATAGAGGCGGCATAGGATGAACCTGTATACTGCATTCTTACAGTAGGTTGAGTGAAACCGCAGCCCCAGGTGCCAGATTGCCTGATGGTTTTACCTTTGTAAAGAAAGGTGCGAATAACAAATATAATAACAAAAACAGCAATAAAGAGCAGGGTATATCTTGTAATATTTCCGGTCATTTCTATTAACGGCTCAATAGGAATTTGGGAATATCCAAGCCTCATGGCTGAAATTGCCTTAATTGACATGCGAATAAAAATTTCAGGGAAAACACCGATAATTACACAGAGAGCAGCTGAAATTATCATGGGAATAAGCATTGTAATGTCATTTTCATTGACATTTTCAGCCTGCCCGCTTCTTGGTTCTCCTTGAAATACCACTCCAACCACTTTTGTAAAACAGGCCAGTGCCAGGCCGCCAATAATTGCAAGACTGACAATGGCAAGCAGGCTTAAAAGAAAAGGAGTGCTGTTCATAGAAATACCCTTGAATCCGCCAAGATAAACAAAAAATTCACTTACAAACCCATTAAATGGCGGAAGACCGGAAATAGCCAGAGAGCCAATAAGAAAAGTTGTCCCCGTGACTTTCATCTTTTTCAGAAGGCCTCCGAGAATATCAATTGAACGTGTGCCTGTCTTATGGAGTACCATGCCTGCTCCCATGAAGAGAAGCGATTTGAAAATGGCATGATTTAATACATGAAGAAGCCCTCCTGCAAACCCGAGTATAGCCATTAAAGGGTTGTTATATGCCACGCCAATCATACCAAGCCCTATTCCAATCAGGATAATGCCAATATTTTCAACACTGTGATATGCGAGAAGTCTTTTAAGATCATGCTGACCAAGTGCATAAACAACACCAAGAATTCCAGATATCATTCCAAATACCAGTACAATATTACCAAGTATCGGAGAATGCATATCAAGGATAAAATAGAGTCTTAAGATACCATAAATCCCTGTTTTAATCATTACACCGGACATGACAGCAGAGATATGGCTGGGTGCAGCAGGGTGAGCATGGGGCAGCCATATATGAAATGGAAATACTCCTGCTTTTGAACCAAACCCGATAAAACCCAAAACAAAAATTATAATTTTTATGGATTCCGGAATTTCTCCGTTCAGAGCAAAAGCAAAATTTCCAGTATAAGCATAAATCAATCCAAAAGCTGCAAAAATGAACATTGCACCAATCTGAGAGAAGACAAAATAGAGGTAGCCGGCTTTTCTGTTTTCCTTTTTTTCATAATTGTACATAACCAGAAAGAATGATGAAAGAGACATTAGCTCCCAGGAAAACATGAATGAAATCATGTTATCGGCAGTCACTACGAGAGCCATTGAAGCTATAAGCATGCTGTAAAACAGATAGTTAACTGCAATTCTTAAAGATTTTTCAGAGTTGCTCATATAATGGTAGCTGTATAAAGTGCTTAGAAAGGAGACAATAAAAATAGCAGTCAGAAAAAAAGCAGAAAGTCCATCAACTTTAAAAGAGAGGGAGAATATATTCAAATACTTAAATGAAGCAGCCACTGTCTCTCCATTAAGTATGGATATGGAATTGTATAATCCCATGAGACATCCTGTACAGATAAAAGCGACACTGATTGTTCTCATTAAGGTGTGCTTTTGATATAAAAATAAAGCTGCAATACCACCCAGAAAAATTATCATTTCAGATTGAAAAAATAGATCCATAGATTCCTCAATTTAGTTTGTTACAATACAAAACAAGTCCATAAATATATAATACAGAAAAATTGTCAAGAAAATTAATGAGAAAAAAATGATATCTTTTTTAAAAACTTGAGGCAAAGAGAGATTCTATCCATGGACAACTTGTAAATATTGGTGATTTTAAGAGAGGAACAATCTCTGTTAATTATCGAAAATGTGGCAAAAAAAATTGTGCCTGTGCA
>JAQIBP010000118.1 GCA_027858995.1 Deltaproteobacteria bacterium
GTATCAAGGGAAGGGAGGGGGGGAGCAAAAGACCGAGACTTCCTGAGGTTGTGATAAGACCAAGGCTGAATTTATCTTTGTATCCGGTCTCTTTTAAAGCAGGATACAGCAAAGCACCCATGGCTACAATAGTAACACCGGAGGCACCGGTAAAGGCAGTGAAAAGAGCGCACACGATAAATGCAACAATGGCAAGGCCGCCCGGCATCCAGCCGAAAAAAGCCTGGGTCAGTTTCACAAGACGTTTTGAACTATTACTTTCGCCAAGGATATATCCTGCAAAGGTAAACAGCGGTAAAGCCAGAAGAATCGGTGTGTCTGCAATACGATAAAGCTCAATGGCCATTACAGACAAATTAATACCCTCAGAATAGAAACCCATCATTGCAGCAGCAATTATTATACAAAAAAGCGGTGCACCAAGAAGAGCAAGAAGAATTAATATTGCAATTAGTAAATATATCATTACTGAGAGGGTTTAAAAAATTGAGCAAAGCTGGTTATTGAAAGGAAAATATACCTTAAGCTTATTATTGCAAATGCTATGGGGATAATACTTTCACAAGCCCAAGCCGGAATATTGGCAAAGGCTGTAAAGCCATCTTGTTTTTCCATTATTACAAAATTCAGGCTGTAATATGCCATAACCCCGCAGATAAGCGATGTAAAAACAGATATAATAAAAGTTGTCATTTTTTTTATCTGTTCTGGAAGAAACTTTGATAAAACATCAATACTGATGTGATGATTATTCCTGCTTGCAATCATTGCACCCATAAGGCCAATCCACAGTACCAGCACCTTGACAAGAGAGTCTCCCCACAAAATTCCCGAATCAAACAGGTTTCTCATGAAAATCTGCAAAACAGCCATACAGATCATTAAAAGCAGAAGCCCCACAAGAATAGTATCCTCAATCTTTTGAAGGATCATAACTATCTTTTTAAAAAATGCTGTCAGCTTATCGGTAATTATCATTTTGAGTTTTTGAATAAAAATTAGCAAGATGCATATTTATTTGATTCACAATTTCCCTGGGAAGAATACCAGAGTCAACCATTTTTTTTGATGCATTGAGAGCTGCTGAGCGCCACTCTTTAATGGCTTTTTGTGAAGGATTGATAAATGTTATGCCCTGGTTTTTCAAAGCCTGGATTGCTTTGATATTATCCTTTTTGTTTTGAATACCAATTTCTTTCATAGCTTTGGTCATGATTTGTGTAATTATGTTTTGATCATGCTCTGCAATTTTTGAAAATTTCTTTTTATCAATGGCAAGTACTGCATGGAGATAGATTAAAGGAATATTGGTTACATACCTAATCTGGGTATGCCACTGGAGTACAATAGCCCCAACAGGTGATGTTGCCACTGTATTGATCAGACCTGACTGAAGAGCGGTTCTCACATCTGAAATGGGCAGGGTAATAGGACTTATGCCAAAGGATTTAATGGAATCCTGGCTGATTTTATCATTATCTGGAATCCAAACTTTTTGTTTTCTTAAATCCTTTAAAGTTTCAACAGGCTGCTGTGACATGATGTAAGCAAATCCTCCTCCAATGAGACCGAAAGTTATAAAACCTGCCTTATCAAGCCCTTCAATGATATACTGATCCATATACTGTCGAACATAATCCACTTCTTCTATGTTGTTGAATTTCATGGGTTGTGCATAAAGCTGGTTTGCCGGAAAAAATCTTGAAAGGCTTCCTGATACAACAGCACCACCATGCAGCTGGCCAATGCGTATCTTTCTTAAAACAGCTTTATCATCACCCATGACACCGCCTGGATAGAATTTGAATTTCACACGATTATTGGTCGCTTTGGCAACCTTGACTGCACCTTTACGCATTTTTTCCATCCACATGGAGCCTTCCGGTGTTAAGGTGGCAATTTTCAGTCTGACAGCCAATGCATTGTCTGTAAAAAAAAGAATAAAGAATATTAACAAAAGCGGTTTAAATGTTTGGAAAATTTTTAACATGTTTAATTGTACCCCAATATATCAATTAACTTTCATCTATTTAAAGCATAGTCTGATCGAAAATTCGTGTTTGGATGGAAAGTTGCCCATATGTAAGGCGCAAAAAAATTTGCAACCGGAGTGTACTGTAGTACATGAGGATTGCAGAATTTTGCAGCAACGCAGCAGATGGGTGAGTTTCCATTCAAACACTTTAAAAATAATCATCTGCACTCTCCAATAACTCCTGAGCCTGTATCTGCGCCCAGGTATTTACAAGAGTATAGCCCGGAACATATGGATCAGCAGACAGAACTTCATTTAATAATTTGTCATGAAGGTTTCTGTCAAACATCATTCGTGCATACATTTTTGCAAAGAAAACTTTTACCACAAGATTTTTCCCCTGAGAAGTTTTTATGGCTTTATTAAAAAAAAGCCTGGCTTTTTCAGGTTTACCCCCAAGGGCAGGTGGCAGCACGCTTGCCAATGTTCCAAGATAAAGGTAAGCAGCACCACCTTTATAGGTTTTGTCAAGTTCAATCACTCTTTGCATGATCAATTCAATACGTGGTATGTCAGCAATGGCAATAAAATCATTTTTATTGACCATGATCCAGCCGGCCCAGGCATTGCCCAGAGTAAAAAGAGCAGGAACATTTTCTGTTTTCATGTTTGAAATTATATTTTCAAACTCTTTAAATGTTTTAGATTTAATCGCACAGGCATCATCATTTTCAATACAGACAGCTCTTTTTGCATACTCCAAGGCTTTGTCAGCCATTTTTTTTGATCTGGTAATATCTTTTACAAACAGGTCAGCATAGGCAGTATACAGCATGGCAGCAGTACGCAATAAATTTTTATTTTTCGGATCTTTATGGACCAAGCTGTCAATCATCAGCAGGTAAGCTGGTGCACCTGTTTTTACCATGGAAAGATCATCACTGTTTAAAATACTTTTGGAAAGATTGTTCATCATGTCTGATGTGACTGATGACACGATAAGAGAACATCCTGAAGAGAAAAATAAAGTTATTATACAAAAAGCAGATGCTACAGATTGTTTAAAATCAATATTCATTATGGCAAATTAACTTGTATGGCAAAAAAAATCAATATACATCCATGTTTTAATCAAACTATTCCTGGTAGCGCTTGATTTCCAGCTTTCGCATTCTTGAAGCAAAGGTTGATCTGTTGATTCCAGATGCTTTGGCAGCCCAGGTTATATTCCAATTGTTCTTTTTTAGAAGAGATATTACATACTCTTTTTCCAATTGGGGCCAGGTCATATTGCCTATGGTGCTGATAAAGTCATTGGAATCCTTTTTAGAGGTTTGCACATGTCCTCCAAAAGGATCAATGTCTGGATTCTGGTCTCTCACATGAAGGGGAATGTTTGTCAGTTCAATATAATCATCCTGTGCTGTTACAATGAGATATCGGATAAGGTTTTCAAGCTCCCTGATATTTCCGGGCCATGCATAAGATACCAGAGACTGCATGGCATTTGTTGAAAGTTTTTTTTCCATGGTTCCTGCTTCTACAGACTCTTTTTCAAGAAAATGTTGAATCAGCAGAGGAATATCCTCCCGCCTCTTTTTTAACGAAGGCAGATGGACTGGCAGTACAGACAGCCGGTAAAAAAGATCCTGACGGAAACTGTTTTCAGCAATCATCTGCTTTATATCTTTGTTGGTGGCTGTGACAATTCTGATATCAACATGCCTCACCCTTGTTTCGCCAAGGGGTTTGATCTCATTTTTCTGGAGCACTCTGAGCAGACTTGCTTGGATACTCATGGGCATATCTCCGATCTCATCAAGAAAAACTGTTCCTCCATCTGCAGCTTCAAACAACCCCATCTTGTCAGTGGTCGCACCTGTAAACGCTCCTTTTTTATATCCAAACAATTCACTCTCCAGAAGTGTCTCAGGAATTGCACTGCAATTTTGTACAAGAAAAGGTTTGTTTTTTCGTGCACTTGCTTTATGAATTCTTTCAGCTATCAACTCTTTTCCTGTGCCGCTTTCACCTGTTATCAGGACATGAAATTCAGTATCAGCATAGCTTTTTACAAGATCCAGGCATTGCTGAAAACTCTTGCTCTGACCTATGATAATACTTTTGTGTTTTGTCTCTTTCAGTGCTGTCTTAAGCCGCAGGGTTTTTTGTTTTTCATTACTATATAAAATCGCATTACTCAAAGCGATGGAGAATATATCCACAAGGTTTTGAAGCTGTTCAAGATATCCTTTATCAAGATTCAAGCTTGTTTTATTGGGGGTTGTATCAATGATTTGAACCGCCCCATAAACTTTTTTATCCCGGAAAAAAAGAGGAAAACAGAGAATCAGACTGCTTTTTACACTGAATTTATTTTCAACTTCTTTGTAATGACGTCTGTCACTTTTTGTCTCTGCTATAGTCATTTTTTTGTTTTCAATCACCCATCCCACAATACTCGGGTGCTGAATGTCGAGAGAGATTCCCTTGATCTGGCCGGTTTCATCCCCTTCTGCTTCAACACACAAATATGTATCCTCTTTTTTGATCCATATTGATCCCCTTTGAACATTCTGGATTTTTAATAAGGAGTTAAGGAATTTTTTCTGCAAAGCTTCTGGGTTAAGCTCCTTGAAAAGTTCAAAACTGGATTGATTCATGGACACCTCTCTGTCAGTAATTAAATATAACAGTTTTGGTCAAATAAAAACACTGCCTGTTATATAACAATATATTTTCAATAAAACAAAATAACAAATTTACTTAATATTCAATATACATAATAAATTCACTAAGATCAAATACTATTTTAACATATTGGCACAAATAATGAATTAATTAAATTTAATTAATATTCAAAGGCGCCATGTAAAACCCTCTCTTTAATAATTAAATAGGAGTTTGGATGGAACAGAAAGTACAAATCGACAGTCTATATACAGCAAAGTTTTCGGCCTGGTACTATTTACATTAAAGAATAGGGATCAACATCAACAATCAGCCTGACCCCTGATGTAGGCTTTATTTTAGGATGATCCATCATTGATGTTATCATGCTATTGATTGATTTAGAAGAAGTGCTTTTCACAAGAATCTGCCACCTGAACTTAGAGGAGATCCTTTGAATTGGTGCTTCAATGGGTCCTAAAATCTGAAGCATATTATTTTGTTTTTTATCTTTGTCAAGCATTGCCTTGAGAATCTTTGCAACATTTCCTGCAAAGGTTTTTGCCTTTAAAGCATTGTTACTGGAAATTTTTAATTGAACCATTCGTGAAAAAGGCGGGTACATCAAAGCTTTTCTAAAAGGTATTTCACTTTGAAAAAATTCAAGAAAATCCTGCTGCCTGGCAGCTTGTATGATAAAATGGTCGGGATTATAAGTTTGCATGATCACTTTCCCTATGGTTTTACCTCTTCCTGCACGGCCTGCCACCTGGGCCAGAAGCTGAAAAGTTCTCTCGCCTGCTCTGAAATCAGGAAGGCTCAAGGAGAGATCGGCACAAATCACTCCCACCAGGGTAATGGAAGGGAAATCATGGCCCTTGGCCAGCATCTGGGTTCCCACAATAATATCCACATTCTGATTTCTAATGCTTTTTAATATTTTAATAGCAGCACCCTTCCGGGAAGTTGAATCCTGATCCATTCTGGCAAGTCTTGCATCAGGGAACATGGCTTTAAGCATGGATTCTATTTTTTCAGTACCAAACCCCAGAGGTTTGATTTTTGATGATCCGCATTCCGGGCATTTGACACTTACAGAGCGCCCAAACCCGCAAAGATGGCATTGATATTTATTATACCCCTTATGGAGGGTCATGGTTATATCACAATACTTGCAGGAGAGTGATTTTCCGCAGTCCATGCAAACCGGAAAGGTTGCAAATCCCCGCCTGTTCAGGAAAATCAATGCCTGATTTCCCCTGTCAAGGCATTCTCTGATTCCTCTGGCAAGCTCAGGAGTTATGATTCTGTCATATCCTCTCACATCTTTATATTTTTTTAAATCCACAAGGGTTATTTCAGGCAAAGAATGTCTGTTGATACGGGTTTTAAGTTTTAACTCTTCAAATCGTTTTAACACAACATTTTGATAAGACTGGACAGAGGGTGTGGCTGATCCAAGGATTACAGAACAGTCATTTAATTTTGCCCGGACAATGGCAAGATCCCTTGCATTGTATCTAAGTCCGGTTTCCTGTTTATAAGAAGTATCATGCTCTTCATCCACAACAATAATTCCGATATTTTTAAATGGTGAAAATACAGCCGATCTTGCTCCAATGACAATACTCACTTTTTTTAAAGAGATTTTACGCCACTGATCCAGTAATTCTCCTTTGGTTAATGAAGAGTGAATCACAGCTATTTTTTCACCAAATCTGGCTCTGAAGCGTCTCTCTGTCTGAGAAATCAAGGAAATTTCCGGTACAAGCACAATTGCAGTTTTTCCCTTTTCAACCACATCCTGCACCAGCCGCATATAGACTTCTGTCTTGCCGGAACCAGTAATACCGGACAGAAGGTATGACTTGAATCCACAACCTAAATTATCCTGCACTTTTTTGACCACGGTTTGCTGCTCTGATGTCAACTCCGGTGGAGTGTCCGGCTCCACAGGATCTCCCAGAGGATCCCTGAAAACCTGGCGCTGGATAATCTTAATATATCCAGCCTCTTCCAAAGGCTTTATTAACGCGGGTGCAGTGGGGATATCTCTTCTTAATCCAGTAAGGGATATCTCTTTTTTCTTTTTAACTGTTTCAAGAACCTGTTTTCGTTTTTTTGACATCCTAAGATCAATGTGCGGAACATTTTCATAAAGAATAAATTTCTCCTGCTTTACTTTGGCTCCATCTTTTTTCAGCATTGCGGAAATTGTAATGAGATCTTTTTTTTCCATCCTGCGGAGCAGGGCATTGATGGTTTTGTTTTGACTCTTTTGTTTTAATTGTTTCAACGTACAGGACTGCCGCTTTAAAACAAACTCAACTACCTGCTCCTCCCCTGGAGTAAGCTGCCCGTCATTCAAATCATCCTGCCCGAGTTTTGTGACAAAAACATGGGAGACATCGTGACGATCAAACCCGGACGGAAGTGCTGTCTTAATAACATCGCCAAGAGGGTGTATATAATAATCTGAAATCCATTTGAAAAAAGATATTTCAGATTCAGGAAAGAGGGGATAATCATCTAATATATCAATAATTTTTTTTGCCTTAAACCCTCTGCACTCTTTTTGTCCCGAAAGAATATATCCTGTCACCCGCCTTCTGCCAAAGGGCACCAGCACTCTCATCCCAGGCAGGCAGGAATCTTTCAGATGTTCCGGAATTTTATATGTATATGATTTCATAACCGGCAGGGTTACAGCAATTTTTATATAAGGTGTTTTAATCATCTTGCTTATTGTGCACAAAAATAAAAATATTTCAATATAAAATACTCTATATATTTTTAAACATAACAATTTTATTTTGGTAAAAAACATTTGACAAAATATATGCTTTAAATATAGTATTCAAAAAATATAGACTGAGCGCTCAATCAGTTTTTTAATTGACGGGTGATATTCTTGTTAAGAAACATTATATTTTACTTGGGATATAGGCAATAAAACAGACCTTTGAATAATTTTATATATAAAGGAGGACCGAGGTGGATTTTGATCTTACCAAAGAGCAGGAGATGATCCGTAAGGAAGTCAGAAAGTTTGCCCAGAAAGAGATTGCACCTATTGCGGGTGAACTTGATGAAAAAGAGGAGTTTTCAGAAAAACTTACCCGGAAAATGGGAGAAATCGGTCTTTTCGGCATGTTTGTTTCAGAAAAGTATGAAGGCCAGGAGATGGACTATATTTCATACATTATCGGTGTTGAGGAGATTGCAAGAATTGATGGATCCCAGGCAGCTACAATTGCTGCTGCTAATTCCCTTGGCATAGGACCAATCTACTATTTTGGAACAGAAGAGCAGAAACTAAAATATCTGCCCAAGCTTTGTGCAGGAGAAGGTTTGTGGGGCTTTGGTCTTACAGAACCCACAGCAGGGTCAGATGCCGGAGGAAGTACAACAACAGCTGTTCTTGATGGTAATGAATGGGTTATTAACGGCTCAAAAATATTTATTACCAATGCAGCCTGTGACATGACCATGGGGGTAACAGTTCAGGCCATTACCGGTACAAGAGATAATGGCAAACCTGAATATTCATGCATACTTGTTGAAGCAGGAACTCCGGGATTAAAAGCGATTCCCATGCATAAAAAAATGATGTGGAGAGCTTCCAACACAGCAGAACTCTATTTTGATGATGTCAGGGTGCCAAAGGAGAATATTCTCGGCAAACCAGGTGACGGCTTTCATCAGATGCTTGCAACCCTGGATGGTGGAAGACTTTCCATCGGGTCCATGGGACTTGGCGGTGCCCAGGGAGCATTTGACCTTGCCTTGAAATATGCCAAAGAGAGAGAACAATTCGGGCAGTCTATTTCCAAGTTCCAGGCCATTGCATTTAAGCTGGCCGACTGTGCCATGGAAATAGAGTGTGCAAGAAACCTATTATATAAAGCCTGCTGGTTGAAAAGCAATAAAAGACCCTTTGAAAAAGAGGCTGCCATGGGTAAACTCTACTGTTCTGAAGTCATGTCCAGAGTTGTGGACCATGCTGTCCAGATCCATGGGGGATATGGTCTTATGAAAGAGTACAATGTTGAAAGATTTTATAGGGATCAGAAACTTCTTGAAATAGGTGAAGGAACCTCAGAAGTACAGCGAATTGTAATTTCACGCCATATTGGCTGCTGATAATCTGTAATTTTCAATGTTGAATTTTTAGTTTTGAATTAAGAGAGTTCATCATTAATTAAAAATTAAGAATAACCTAAAGGTCAGAAACTCAAAAATTATTAAAGTGGGAGAATATTATGAATGCAGACAATATAAGTGACAGTGATTCCCTGCTGCTTGTAGAAGAGAAAAATCAGGCTGTTATTTTGACCATGAACAGACCAAAGGTTATGAACTGCCTCAATTTTGATCTTCTATATGCCATAAGGAATAAAATTGATGAACTTCAATACAGAAATGATATCCGCTGTGTCATTATTACAGGTGCAGGGGAGAAATCATTTTGCGCCGGAGCTGATTTAAAGGAGAGGGCAGGTCTGACTCAGGATGAGGTTAAAAAATTTATTATTACCATCAGAAACCTTTTAACCTCCATTCAAAATCTTCCTATCCCTGTTATTTCTGCTGTAAATGGTATTGCCCTTGGCGGTGGTACTGAAGTGGCTTTAGCCTCCGATATCAGGATAGCGTCTGAAGATGCAAGCATGGGATTGACTGAAGCCAGGCTTGCTATTATTCCAGGAGGAGGAGGGACCCAGCGTCTGCCTCGAATTGTTGGAGTTGCAAAGGCAAAGGAGTTGATTTTTACCGGTCGCAGGGTTGATGCAAAAGAAGCCCTTGATATAGGTCTTGTTAATAAGGTTGCTGCACCTGAAAATCTTCTCGAAGAGTGTATGAAAATGGCAGATATGATAGCTGAGACAGGTCCCATTGCTGTTGAAATGGCAAAATATGCCATAGACAAAGGTATTGAAACAGATCTTGCAACAGGTCTTGCCATAGAATCCAATGCATACAGGGTGACCATACCCACAGAAGACAGAATTGAAGGTTTGACTGCTTTCAGGGAAAAGAGAAAACCAGTTTACAAAGGGAGATAATATACCCATGAGTGAAAATAGAACATTCTGGGAAGCTGAAGAGAAAAAGCTTGAAGAGCGCCAGCAGGTTGCAATCAACTCCGGTGGAGAAAAAGCTGTAGAGAAGCTTGCCAAAAGGGGTAAACGCCCTGTAAGAGATCTGATAGCAGATCTTATTGATCCGGGAACACAGTTTTTTGAACTTTCCATGCTTGCAGGATTTGGCATGGGATATCCCGGTGTTGATGATGTGCATTGTGCTGGCATTGTCACAGGAATCGGGAAAATCCATGGCAACTGGACAATGATCATGGGCAGTGACAGCCGGGTAAAGGCTGGTACCTATTTTCCCATTACACTTAAAAAACATATGAGAGCCCAGGCCATTGCGGAAAAATGCGGTCTCAGCTGCGTCTATATTGCAGATTCAGGGGGAGTTTTCCTTCCCATGCAGGCAGATGTATTTCCCGATGACCAGCATTTTGGATCCATATTTTATAATATGGCAAGAATGTCTGCAAAGGGACTTCGCCAGGTGACTTTAAGTACAGGTGGAAATACAGCAGGTGGTGCATATATCGTATTTATGGCGTGTGAATCCATTATGATTGACAAGCAGTCTTTTTCTTTTCTTGGCGGTCCTCCCCTTGTCAAGATGGCAACAGGTGAACAGATATCTGCTGAAGATCTTGGAGGCGCAAAAGTTCATACCCAGGTTTCAGGAGGAGCTGATCATCTCTGCTCTGACCAGGCAGAAGCAATTTTAAGGGTAAAAGAACTTCTATCTTTAACAAAACCTCAAAATATTAATCTTCATACCTTTGAACCAAAAGAGCCCAAGGTTTCCATAGATTCTATTTATGATTTTTTGCCAATATCTCCCCATCGAGGAATTGACGGCAGAAAAATTATTGAAGCCATTGCTGATGAATCACAGTTTATAGAAAATAAAAAAGATTATGCTCCCGGCCGGGGCAGTAATATTCTAACCGGAAAAATCAGGATTAAAGGGCTGCCAGTGGGCGTTATATGTTCCAATGCAGCCGGAATTATTTTTCATGAAGCTGCTCATAAAGTAACTGAATGGGTAGTAAGATGTTCCTATGAAAAAATTCCCCTGCTTTTTATGCAGAGCGCCCCGGGTTTTATGATAGGATCTGACTCAGAACATGCAGGTATTGGAAAATATGGAGCAGATATGGTTCGTGCGGTATCCTGTGCCCAGGTGCCGAGAATTCAGCTTGTCATAGGCCCTGATAACGGGGCTGCAAATTATGGAATGTGCGGAAGGGCTTATAAACCTCACTTTCTGTTTTCCACAATGAGAGCAAGAACCGGAGTTATGAGCGGGCAGAGTGCAGGCGGAGTTCTTTTAAGCATTGAACAGGCCAAACGCAAAGCTGCAGGCAACCCCATGACCCCGGAAGAGATAGGTGAATTTCAGCAGAAAATGGTTGCAAAATATGATGGTGAAGCCCATCCTTTTTTCTGTGCATCAAGACTTTTAAACGACAGAGTGTTGAAGTTTAATGAGATAAGAGAGTGGCTTGCCATGGCTTTTGAAGTAAGTCTGTTAAAACCCATTGAAGATCCAACATTTGGAAATTTTAGATTTTAAATGCCCCACCCCAGGTGGATTGTAATGAACCACTGCTGGCTGTAAAATTAGAAAAGGTTGTAAAATTTAGACAGTTTTTTATATAAGGAGAGACTAAAATGACAGAATATGATTATTGGAAAATTTTTCCAAGAATGCCCAAAAAAGTAACCATTGGAGATATAACGGTAAGAGATGGTTTTCAGCATCTTGAAAAATTTATTTCAACTGCTGCTAAAATCACCTACCTTGAAGAGTTAATCTTTGCAGGATGCCGCAATATTGAAGTAACAAATCTTGGGAATCCCAATGCCATGCCGCAATTCAGTGATGCAGAAGAGCTTCTTGCACATCTTAAAAGTGATAAATTTGCAAGCCGTGCTGCAAGACAGGGTATTAGCATGGATGATGTAGTCCTTACTGCTATTACCATTCGCGAACGTGCAGTTGATAGAGCCATTGAGCTTAAAAAAAGAGGTGTGGGTCCTGATAGAGTATTGATGATGGTTTCAACAGAAGAGCAGCACCATTTTGCCAATTCCGGCACGACTCTTCCAAACTACTGGGCAGAAGCTGAAAGATGCATTAAAAAATGCTCTGATGCCGGCATTAAAATGTGCGGTACAGTCAGCACAATCTGGGGAAGCCCCATTGGCGGAGCCACAGACATGAAGGATGCTGTTGAATTCACAAAATATTGGTTAAAGATTGGAGCAAGTGATATTGAACATGCAGATCATGACGGCTCTGCTTCTGCAGCAGATGTTTACAGATATTTTTCCATGATTCTTGATGAAATCCCGGATACAAGCCTTCACATTGCCCATTTCCATGAAACAAAAAGAGTTTCATCAGCATCCATTCTTGCAGCTCTCCAGGCTGGTATCTGCCATTATGAAGCCACCCTTGGCGGTCTTGGCGGGCAGCCTGCCAACTTCCTTGATGACAGACCCATCAAAGGTACTGGCGACTACTATTATGATGATGAAAGATTTGTAGGGCTTGTCTGTCTTGAAGACACCCTTGTACAAATTGATGAAATGGGTATAGAACATGGCTATGATGTTGACAGGATTTTGTGGCTTGGAAGACAGTTGGAAAAGACTGTTGGCACAAGATTAAGAAGTGAGGCTGCTATCAACGGCAGAACACTAAAAGAAGGCCATATGGAATATGCAAGACCAGGCCTTGCAAAGCTTAAAGAAAAACTGGGTGAATCAGCAGATCAAAGTTTTCCCAAATAAAGGAGATATTATGGAAAAAAATGAAAAAATCCCTCATATCAATTTAGATTATTTTGAAGATCTCACCGGAGATATTAAAAATGGTGAAAAAGGTGATGTTGATGAAGTGGGAAAACGCATCCAACAGCTTAGAGAAGAGAGAGGCATTTCCATTGATGATCTTTCCAATTTGACAGGTTTTGATGTCGCAAGACTTGAAAAGATTGAAAGCGGACAGGAGAAGCCCCAGCTTGGAACGGTTATGAAGCTTTCCAAGGCTCTGGATTCTGCTGTGGGACGTCTTGTATCAGGTATGGGAACCAAACTTTATTCTATTACAAGAAAAAATGAGAGAAAACAGGTCACACGTTCCAGCTCTGCAACAAGTAAGAAAAATGTTTACTCCTATATGAGCCTTGCTCCGGAAGTTCAGGGGCGGCATATGGAAGCTTTGATTGTTCAACTGGAAAAAAGTGAAGAGAAAGATCTTTCCGTTCATAATGGAGAAGAATTTATCTTTGTTCTTGAAGGTATTGTAAATCTTACCATTGGTACAGAGTCCTATGATCTTGATCCGGGAGACAGTGCTTACTATTTGTCCACAACTTCCCATTTTATTACTGCAAAAACCGATAAAGCTACTATACTTGCTGTACTGTATGAATAATAAGGAGGGAACAACAATGTCAAAACTTTTGTGGCAGCCATCTGAAGAGAGAATCAAAGCCACCAATATGTATCGTTTCATGAATATTGTGAATGAAAAATTTAATAAAGATTTTAGGGATTATCCTGCTTTGTGGGAGTGGTCAGTGGATAATATTGAAGATTTCTGGTCAACTACATGGGATTTTATTGATATCAAGTCTTCACAATCCTATGACAAGGCCATTGATGATCCAAAAAAAATGCCCGGGGCAAAATTTTTTGTCAATTCCAAACTTAATTTTGCTGAAAACCTTTTGCAATTTAGAAATGACAATCTTGCATTGATATTCAGGGGTGAAGATTCTGTCCGCAGGACATTGACCTATAATCAACTCTATGACGAAGTTGCAAAAACAGCAGCCTCTTTAAAAGCACTTGGTGTAGTAAAAGATGATCGCGTAGTTGGATTTGTTCCCAATATGCCTGAAAGTATTATTGCAATGCTCGCTGCCACAAGCCTTGGTGCAATTTGGTCTTCTTGTTCTCCTGACTTTGGAATCAAAGGAGTTCTGGACAGATTTGGTCAAACCAGGCCAAAAGTGTTGTTCACAGCAGATGGTTATTTTTTCAAGGGAAAACCTTTGGACAGTATTGAAAGAATCGCAGGTATTGTTAAAGAGATCCCTTCCATAGAGAGAATTGTTGTTGTTCCCTATACTTCTTTAACACCTGATATAAGTTCTCTGCCCAATGCAGTGATGTATGATGATTTTAAAGATCCTGGATCCACTGAAATTCAATTTGAACAGATGGATTTTGATGATCCTCTCTATATCATGTACTCTTCTGGAACCACGGGACTGCCAAAATGTATGGTACAGAGTGTTGGTGGTGTTCTTTTACACCAGAAAAAAGAGCTTGTACTGCACACAGATTTAAAAGAGGAAGATACCATCTTTTATTTTACCACCTGTGGATGGATGATGTGGAACTGGCTGACCTGCTCTTTAAGTGTGGGCGCGACCCTTGTCCTTTTTGACGGTAATCCCTTTCACCCAGGTCCTGATGCTCTGTGGCAGATGGCTCAAGATGAAAAAGTTACTGTTTTCGGGACAAGTGCAGGCTATATTGAAGCCTTGAAAACAGCAGGGGTAAAACCCGGTAAACAATTTAACCTCTCTTCTTTAAAATCTGTTCTCTCAACAGGATCACCCCTGTCAGATGAAAATTTTGAATTTATATATGATGAGATAAAAGAAGATCTGCAGCTTGCTTCAATATCAGGCGGCTCTGATCTTAACGGCTGTTTTGCCCTTGGCAATCCAATTGGCCCTGTTTATACAGGAGAACTTCAATGCCGCGGTCTTGGTATGAAGGTCTATGCCTATGATGATGATGGCAAACCTGTGATTGGACAGCAGGCAGAACTTGTATGTGCTGCACCGTTTCCTTCCATGCCAATCTTTTTCTGGGGAGATGACGATGGTTCCAAGTATCACTCTGCCTATTTTGATGAATTTCCGGGAATCTGGACCCATGGTGACTTTATCATGGTCACAGAGCATGGTGGTGTAATCATGTATGGTAGATCTGATGCAACATTGAATCCCGGAGGAGTAAGAATCGGTACAGCTGAAATTTACCGCCGTCTCGATGCTATGAATGAACTTGAAGACTCTGTTATTGTAGGGCAATCCTGGAATAATGATGTAAGAGTTATTCTTTTTGTTAAAATGGCTCAGGGATTTGAATTGACTGATGAACTTCAAAACAAGATAAGGGCAGATATAAGAGCCAATGCTTCCCCAAGACACGTCCCTGCTAAAATCATTGAATGCCCGGATGTTCCCTATACCTTAAACATGAAAAAAGTGGAACTGGCAGTTAAAAAGATGATTGAAGGAAAGGAAGTTAAAAATAAGGATGCATTGAAAAATCCTGAATCTCTTGATTTTTTCGGCAATCTTGAGGAACTTAAATCGTAAAATAGATATTATTAATGAGTAGTGAGATGTGATTCTTTTTCACTGCACTTCATCTCACTACTCAAATTTTAGAACTCAAACCTTATTATGGAATCACAAATAAAAGACCACTATAATTCAGACAATTTGACTGAAAATATCAAAAATGCATTAATCAGGGCAGGAAAAGACCTCTCTTTTCTTGATCCAAAAGATATCAGCATAATTGATCAGCTTCATGTAGGCGGAGCTCCAGCAAGTATAAAACTGCTTAAAAAAGCAGGGCTTGGTGCTGACGAATTTGTGCTCGACGCAGGCTGTGGTATTGGCGGTTCCTCAAGGCTTATGGCACAACTGTTTAATTGCAGAGTCACTGGTGTTGATCTGGCACAAAAATTTATTGAAGCTGCCGGTTTTTTAACCCAATGCACCGGACTTGAGAATAAAACAAGATTTAAACAGGGTTCTATTTTAGAACTGGATTTTGCTGATAATATCTTTGATGCTGTTTTATGCCAGCATGTTTTAATGAATATTGAAGATAAGAGAGCTGCTGTCAAAGAATTTTTCAGGGTTTTAAAACCTGGTGGAAAACTGATTTTGCATGAAGTCACTAAAGGCAGTGATGAAAAAATTGAGTTTCCAGTACCCTGGGCCTCACAATCTTCCATCTCATTTTTACAACCCTGGGATACCCTGGCAGAAATCCTTGAAACCCGGGGTTTTAAAACACTGATTTATTCAGATGAATCTGATGCAGCATTGTCCTGGCAGGAAATGGCGAAAAAAGCCGCACAAAAAAGAGTTTTCAATATCCGGGATCTCGGCCCTGGCCTTGTGTTTGGCGACAATGCACAATTTTTTCCAGAAAATATGTATAATAATTTAAAAAATAATGCTGTCTGCCTTATTGAATCTATCCAGGAAAAAAGCTATACTATATAAATTGTAGGTTTTCACTCAGACACTAATAAATATTCAAAATAAGGAGAATATAATGATTTCAAAAAAACTTGAGGATGCAATAAATTATCAGATAAACCGTGAACTCTTTTCAGAATATTACTATCTTTCCATGGCTTCATATTTCAATTCAGTTGGATTGAGTGGCTTTGAAAACTTTTTTCTTGTGCAGGTTGAAGAAGAGAGATTTCATGCCATGAAGATGTATAAATTTTTAAATGAAAAAGGCGGCAAGGTTACTTTACAGGCAATTGAAGAGCCTACGACAGAGTTTCAATCACCCCTTGAAGTTTTTAAACTGGCCTATACACATGAAAAACTGGTTTCAAAACTCATAAATGAACTTATGGATCTTGCAATTAAAGAGAATGATCATGCTGCGAAAAATCACCTGAACTGGTTTGTGGATGAACAGGTGGAAGAAGAGGATTCCATGGATACCATTGTCAATAAATTAAAATTGATTGATGGAGAAGGTTATGGTCTTCTCATGCTGGATAAGGAGCTTGGCCAGCGCATCTTTACTCCTCCTGCAAAATAATTTCGCCTTCAAAATCGCAGGTTTGTAGTTTAAAACTCGATACTCCACCCTGCATTGGCAAAGGCAAATTTTTCCCTGAATCGATTGTAACATGATGCAGAGGCCTCATTCCCTGTGCAATGAGATACAGCGATCAGATCAAGACCGTATTCTTCAAAGGCATCCATTGTTTTTTCAAGTTGATCTTTTGAGTTTAAAAATCCCAGGTGTGTACCCCCTATTACAGCATGAAATTGCCTGTGGCCAGTCAATTTTTCAAAGTGCTTCATGATATTTACAATACCTGAATGGGCACATCCTGTTAGAATTACTGGCCCCTTGCCTGTCTCAATTAAAAGAGAAGTGTCATCAAAAAGTGGATCTTGAGAAAAACCTTTTTGCTGTTTAAGTTTCAGCCTTGTGTCATTGATCTCAAAATCTGTCACTCTTGGGACCTGTCCTGAAAAAAAAACCTGGTCTGATATCTTTTGAAAGGTTTTTCCCAATATAAGCTCACAATTTGGATCAGCTTTAAGTACATCTTCTGAAAAGGGAAGTCCAATGTAGTTGAAAGGTTTGTTTACATTGTCTTTGTGATGGGAGTATTTTGGCCCGAAAACATCCGGATGGGCAATGATTCTTGTTTTTTTAGAAAAAGGAAGTAGTTTTGAAAGCCCTCCAGTGTGATCATAATGCCCATGGCTTAAGACGATGGTGTCAATTTGGGAAAGATCAATACCCAGCGTCTTGGCATTAGGTTTAAGGCCGAGTCCCTGACCCGTATCTAAAAGGATTTTTTCTCCCTCTTGTTCCACCAAGGCTGAAAAGCCGTGTTCGCCAATGATGTTTTTTGTCAAACCTGCTCTGTTCTCGCAAAGTATTGTTATTTTTGTTTTAACCACTTTATCACCCATATCATAATGTTTATTTAGTGCCTGAACGAAAATCTGATACCCTGGTTTCTGACCTTTAGGTTAAATGTCACACGGAATTTGTTCAATTATGGTTTTTAATTTTTTCTTTTGTCCAATGGGGCTGACACCACCCACGACATAACCTGTTGCCCGTTCAACAAGATTTTTATCAACCATTTTTGCCTTTTCCAGTTATAGAATTTTATTGATGGTTTCCATGGCAATCTTAGAGACTTTTTCATTAAAACGTAATTTCACAGCAGATTCAAGCATATCTTTATTGAGCGCCTTTTCATTTTTTGCCAATACACCAAGGGATGCAAGAGCCCAGTCCTGTTTTTTGATCTTTAATTTCTTAAAATCAATTTCTATGACTTTGGCTTTTGTTTCAGGAATTGATACACTTTTTTCTTTTAAAACAAAAGTATTTTGGCTTAGATCTGCAAATATATATTGTCTTCTTTGTACTCCTTCATCACTTAAAGCAAGTACAATAGTTGGAGATTCAATGCCGGTGTAGCCAATTTTTTGTGGATCAATCAATATTTCACTTACAGACTGACCCCTTAAAACAGTGATATTATAATCGTTTTTTATGGATACATTCATTCCAGCATTCATGCCTGCATAGCAGACAATGTCTCCTGCTGTGACAATGCGCATGCCTGCACTGCCAAGGATTACAACTTCCTGGCGCTGATAATTTTTAAAATCAAATTGTTTTTCTAAGGTAACAGGTTCGGGAAAGCTGGTTTTTTCTCGGGCAAGCTCTCTATAAAGTTTTCCATATTCAGGACGCTGGTTTTCTTCTATCATGCCAGAGTATTGTTCAAGTTTTTCAATGGTCTGATCTATAACTTTTGGGGTAAGCTTGTTTCTTTTTGTATAACGACCGGTGCACATGCCAAGGGTTTCAACAATTGAAAAACCTTTATGCTCAATTGCCTTTGCCATTTTTTCATCAAGGTTTTTGTCAAGACCTGAACATCTTGTGATATAAGAGGCCCCTGCACTTTTGGCAATTGCACAGATATCTAAGGGGATTTCAGCCCTGTTTAAAAATTCAGAGCCAACAACTGCATCGGTCGGTGTTGTAAAGGAATATTGTCCGCCTGTCATACCAAAATTAAAATTATTGAGAACAATCAGGGTGATATCAATATTTCTCCGGCAGGAAGCAAGTACGTGTGCACCTCCAATACCAAGCCCGCCATCACCCATTGTCACAATAACATTAAGGTCCGGGTTGGCAAGTTTAAGACCGGAGGCATAGGTTAAAGCTCTTCCATGAATTCCGTGGAGGGCATGGACATTAAAAAAAGTATCAAAAAGACCTGAACACCCGATATCAGTAACAATAACAGTTTTATCAGCTTCAAAATTTAATTTTGCAAAAGTTTTATCAAGGGCTTTTGTTATATTTTCATGGGTGCATCCAGGACAGTAAACAAGGGGTCTCCCTTTATTTAAATAGGTATTTAAATAGGTGTTTAAATCATTATTCATTTTCAATGACCTCCATGATTTTTGCAGGAGAAATCAAGGTTCCATTCATTTGACCATAAAATTTTACCTTCTTGTCTGTTAATACTCTCTGTATTTCATTAACATATTGTCCAAGGTTCATTTCAATCACTACAATATTTTTAAAGGTTTTGGCTTTTTGTTTTAAAAGTTCTTCAGGGACCGGCCAGAGTGTTTTAAGCGTTAAGGTTGAAACGCTTTTTCCTCTATTACCAAGAATCTTCACAGCATCTGTTACTGCACGGGAAGTCACTCCATAGCTTATAATCAGAGTATCAGAGTTCTCTTTGATATCTTCTTCAAAAAGTGTAATTCTATTGCATGCTTTGTGGATTTTATCTCTTAATCTTTCCTGGTTTTTTTCAATAGTATCAGGATCAATTGTAATATACCCGTTAGGTCCGTGGGTTGAGGATGTCTGCCTGACAAGGGTTTTTCCTCCAATGGGAAGAAAGGCAGGGGCTTTATCATCTTCGGCCTTAAAGGGTAGATAACTGTTTCCTGTATATAACGTTCTGTCAACTATGGGCGGAAGAGTGATGGAATCCATATCAAAACTCTCCTTGTTCATGCCGATTTCTTTGTTGGAAGCAATAAAAACCGGACATCTGAACTCTTCTGCATAGTTAAATGCATGCACAGCAAGAACATAACAGTCCATGGCATTAGTTGGAACAAGTACAATAACAGGAACCCCGCCTGTGTTTCCCCAGCGAAGAAATTGAATATCACTGTCAGCCCCCCTTGTTGCAGAACCGGTTGAAGGCCCAAGGCGTTGTACATCTGCAATTACCAGAGGGATTTCACTGCCGATTGCAAAGGAGATCTGTTCGCTGTAAAGGCTTATGCCTGGACCCGAGGTCGCGGTAAGTGCTTTTTTGCCTGCCATGGAAGCGCCAATGCAGTATCCCATTGAAGCTATCTCATCTTCTCCCTGGATGCAGATTCCATTTTTTGGAGGCAGCATTTTCAGCATGTTGTTAAAAATTGTTGTTGCAGGGGTGATGGGATATCCTGCAAAAAAATTACACCCTGCAGCAATTGCACCTCTTGCAAGAGCTTCATTGCCTTCCATAAAAGATAAAGCCATTTATTCCTCCTGGATTTTGAAAGCAGTTATATTAATCAAATTAATACATTAAATTCACTTTTTGACCTAATGTTTACTCATAAGTTTTGTCACAGCTTTTTCAAGACCGTCCAGGGATAATGCATACATGGGAAAAATCTTTGATATGGACATAATAGTGTGAGTATATCCCCACATGTTTTCGGAAACAGGATTCAGCCACACTGAATGGGCAAATGTTTTTCTCATGAAATTAAGCTGTTCCATGCTCGGTCTTCCACTTCTTTCAGTGATATGAATGGAGCCGTCATGGGCCATAAGTTCATAGGGTGCCATGCTGGCATCTCCAACAATGATAAGTCTTGTATCAGGATCAATTCGTGAAAACTCAATAATATTTTTTGGTTTTTTATATCTTGCCGGATCTTCCCAAAGATAATCATAGATTGTATTATGGAAAAAATAGGTTTTAACTTCTTTAAATTGAGATCCTGCATAATCAAAAAGAGTTTGAACTATCTGAATATAAGGATCCATGGACCAGCCGCCATTGTCGATGGCAAGAATAATCTTTAACTTGTCTTTTAAGGCTCTTTCAAATACAAGTTCAATTTCACCTGCATTCCTCATTGTCTCTTTAATGGTTTCATCTATATTTATTGTATCCATTGGTCCTGCCGGAATCATATTACGCAGGCGTTTTAAGGCCTCACCGATTTTTGCCTGGGTTAAAGGCCCTGCTGTTGAATAATCTTTATACCGTCTTTCATTGGCAACTTTTACAGCAGATTTGTTTCTCGATTCTCCGCCAACCCTCATGCCGCCTGGATGGTGCCCGGAATGCCCGACTGGAGAATATCCGCCGGTACCAATCCATTTGTAGCCGCCATGGTGTTCTCCTTCCTGATCTTTTAACCGCTTTTTAAAGTATTCAATTAACTCTTCAGGTGACATATTCTTAAGCTGCTCTTCATCAACCCCCAGAGCATCTGCCATCATTTTTGGATTTTTAAGCCACTCATCAAGCATGCCCCTTGCCATTTCATCAATTTCAAAACCACCGTTTTCAGGCAGGGGTACTCCTTCAAAATGGTGGACAAATACCTGGTCATAGAGGTCAAAATATCTTTCGCTTTTGACAAGAATAGCTCTGGCACTGGTATAAAAATCATCAAGAGTGTTTATCATTCCTTCATGCAATGCTTTTTGCAAAACAAGAAATGATGTAGGAGAGACCGGTATCCCAATTTCCTTCAATGTATAGAAAAATTTTAAAAACATAAACCCGCCAATTAAAAGACTCCTCTTCTCGAGGTTATATTTTTTGCTCTTTCATAGTCAGGACTTTTTTTAAATAATACACCCAGGAAAGGAAGTTTTTCTTTAACAAGATCCCTTGCCCTGAAATCAGGATCAGCATTCAAAGCCCGTATCCAGTTAATCAATTCCCTTGTTGCAGGTTTTTTTTCAATGCCGTCAATCTCACGCATACGGTAAAAAGAGTCAATTGCATTTTGAACAAGATTAGTATCAATGTCCTGAAAATGAACCCCAATGATTTTTCTCATCATTTTGGGATCAGGAAATGCAATATGATGAAAATTACATCTGCCGAGAAATGGATCTGAAAGATCTTTTTTTGCATTGGATGTTATAATGATAACAGGCCTGTACTGTGCCGGAATTGTTTTATCTGTTTCAATGATATCAAACTGCATCTGGTCAAGAACATCCAGCATATCATCCTGGAAATCTGTGTCTGCCTTGTCAATCTCATCTATCAGCAGGACAGTTCTTTTATCAGCACAAAAAGCCTGACCTATTTTTCCCATTTTAATATATTCGTCAATATCACTGACGTTCCTTTTGGAATCACCGAATCTGGAATCGTTTAAACGGGTAAGGGTATCATATTGATACAATGCCTCCACAAGTTTCATGCTTGATTTTGTATTTAAAACAATTAATGGCATGTTTAAATTTTCTGCAATGGCGTGGGCAAGCATGGTCTTCCCGGTTCCAGGCTCTCCTTTTAAAAGCAGCGGCATTTCAAGCTTCATTGAGATATTAACGATTGAGGCAAGTTCATGATCCAGGACATATTTTTTTGCCCCCTGAAATTCATTGTTGTTCTCTTTATACATATACAATCTCCATATTAGTTCAGTGTTGAATTTATATTAAATATTGGAAATAACAATAATCATAATACATATTTTCACAAGTGCTTTTTTAAAAACCTCTATAAATAACATATTACAAAAATGTAATTTAAAATGTTTACATGAAGTTCTAAAATATTGACACGGCAGGGACTTAGTGTTAATGTTTTAAATTAGTTTAATAACAAAGTGAAACTTATTCAAAGGTTTCAATAAAGTAAATAGGAGTTTGCTATGATTGGTGGATTAGGAATGCCGGAACTGATAATTATTCTTGTAATTATCCTTATTATATTCGGCGCAGGAAAACTTCCTGAAATCGGCGCCGGACTGGGTAAAGGTATAAAAAATTTTAAATCAGCAACCAAAAAATCTGAGATTGAAAAAGACGACATTGAGCCTGAAAAAATTGAAAAAGATTGAAAAAATATAATTACAGTATTCCTGCATTGCAGCTGCTTATAACCAAACGTGGCTGCAATATTTTTTATACATAGAACATCTCTCCTCTGCACCAGTCCATAGTAAAACATTATCCCAGAGGCCGCCACCCTTTATTTTTTTGTAAAAAATTGCACCGTTGTTTGTCTGCCAAACTAATCAAACTACAAAATTGTATTTTATTGTATATACTTTTTAACATTTTTGTAATATATATTTAGATGGTGATGTTTTTTCCCTGTTTTATTTTTGCCTTGATACAGCAGCACTATATTATATCAGGGCTGGCATGCCCATTGCAGTCACTGGAATTAAAATTATATTTATATATATATGAATAAAACAAGCGCTGACATATTAATCAAAAAAAGAGAAGATCTGATAAAGCGGTTTCTTTATGGAAACGAACCTGATTTTCTTGAGAAAAATGCATCCATTATTGATGAATATTTTGTTGCCATGTTTGAAAAAAGTCTTGCTGCAAGGGATATGACCATTAAAGGGTCTCCATTTGCCGTCATTGCTCTTGGCGGCTATGGCAGGAAAGAGCAATGCATTCATTCTGACATCGATCTTCTGATTTTGTTTAAAAACAGTGTTCCACCGGAAGTTGAAACTTTAATTCAAGAGCTGCTTTATCCTCTGTGGGATGCCCGGTTTGAAGTTGGATATGCAGTTAGAAGTGTTAAAGAATGCCTGTCAATGGCTTTTGAACGGTTTGATATCCTTACCACTATATTAGATGCAAGATTTATCTGTGGTGCATCGCTGATCTATACCACCTTTATGGAGCAGTTCAGGACTGACCTCTCTGAAAAACACCTTAACAGCACTTTGAATTATCTGTTTGAACATGGCGAAAAGAGGCATTTTGATTTTGGAGATTCAACCTATCGTATTGCTCCGGACGTGAAGTCAGGTTTTGGAGGTCTTAGGGATTATCACACTCTTTTATGGTATGGAAAAATCAAATCCAACATAAAGTCGAGAAGAGGCCTGGAGTATTATGGTTTTTTATCCCATTTTGAATATCTGACCCTGGAGGAATCTTTAAATCATATATGGAAAACCAGAAATTTTTTACACTATCTTATAAAACGAAAATGCGACACCCTTCACTTTGAATATCAGACTGAGATTGCAAGCCTTCTTGGGTATAAATCAAAGGACAATCAACTTGCTGTGGAACATTTTCTCGGTGATCTTCACGCTAAAATGGATTTTTTAAAACAGGTTAATCAGATTACTTTTGAGGATATCTTAAGCAATCTTTGTATTAAAAAAGAACATTCCAAACCTTTGCCCACAAAAACAGATGGTTTATTAATTATAAAAAGAAGACTCTGTTTTTCTAACACTATAGCCATAATGCAGGAACCGCAGCTTTTATTAAAAATTTTTCTTGAAAGCGGCATAAGAAAAATTCCCCTCTCAATTGAGGCCAGGAGAATGGTTTCTGAATTCATACACCTTGTGGACGATGTTATAATAAACGATTTTCGATCTATCAAAATATTTAAAAAAATTTTATCACTCTCTTATTGGGAATTTAATGTTCTTAATGTAATGCTGACAACAGGTATGCTGGAGAAATTTATCCCTGAGTTCTCTGCCATTGTTAACAAGATTCAATTTAACCATTATCATCTGTTCCCTGTGGATAAGCATTCCATCAGAAGTGTTCAGATCATTAATAGTTTCAGGAAAAACAATGACACACCTGTGGATACACTTTACTCTTTTGTATTTAAGGAAGTAAGGGATAAAAATGTCCTGATTTTTGCTGCTCTGCTTCATGATATCGGCAAATCAGATACTGGTAAAGAGCATTCAAAAAAAGGAGCGAGAATAGCGCATCCGATTTTAAAACGCTTTGGTTTTAATTGGACACAAATCAAAGATGTCCTGTTTTTAATTAATAACCATCTGCTTTTAATAAAAACTGCCACAAGAAGAGATATCAGCGATGAAGAAACAGCAGTATTCATGGCTAATAAAATTGGTAAAATAAAGTTACTACGCATGCTTTACCTTCTGACTGTGGCCGATTCCAGGGCAACAGGACCAAAGGCATGGAATAAATGGACAGAGAACCTTTTAAGAGATCTGTTCTTGAAAACCATGGGAATTCTTAGAAAAGGAGAGCTGGCATCCAGAAAAACCCATAATCTGATTAAAAAAAAGAAAAACACAGTTTTAAAACTTACAAGAGAAAAGTGGAACCCAGATGAAATAAGCAGGCAGCTTGAATCCATGTCCCGAAGATATCTGCTCTATATACCGGCCCATGACATTGTTAACCATATAAGCCTTTTTAATAATCTTGGAGGTAAAGATTTTACCTGGCAGGTATCAAAGGGAAAAAACTCAAATATCCGCAGTGTAGCTATCTGCGGGAAAGACAGACCGGGTATTTATTCAAAAATTGCAGGGGTTTTCTTTATAAATGAGTTGGATATTGTCGGTTCCCAGGCATATGCATTCGGTCCAGAACATGTGCTGGATATCTTTAAAGTTAAACCACCAAAAGATAAACTGTTTGAAAGGGAGAAGTGGGAAAAAGCAGAGAAAGATTTGATCCATGCCCTTGGTGACGACCATTTCCTGAATAAAGCTGTAAATAAAATTCCCAAAAGAATCAAAACATCTTACGGAAAAAAATCCAAACCAAATTCTATTAAAATTGATAATGAAACATCCAGTTTTTTTACCATTATAGAGGTCTTTACCTATGATTTCCCAGGGCTTTTGTTTTCCATTACAAATGCCCTCTACCAAAGCCATGCAAATATTCATGTGGCCATGATCTCCACTAAGGTTGATCAGGTTGTTGATGTTTTTTACATAAAAAATCTTGAAAACGATACAAAAATTGAAACAGAACAAGGACTTGAGCAGATTAAAAATGCTATTTTGAAAAGCCTTCCAAAAATAAGAGCAAAGGAGATTAAGAATGAAAAAAATTGAAGCCATAATAAAGCCATTTAAGCTTGATGATGTCAAAGAAGCCTTAAGTGAGATTGGAATTTATGGAATGACTGTGACAGAAGTAAGTGGATATGGCCGGCAAAAAGGTCATAAAGAAATATACAGAGGTGCAGAATATGTTGTGGATTTTGTGCCTAAAATAAAAATAGAGCTTGTTGTAAGTAGTGAAAGAGCAGACGAAGTCGTTGATACGGTCAGAGATGCTGCCAACAGCGGCAAAATAGGAGATGGTAAGATTTTTGTCTTACCTGTTGAGCAGGTTGTAAGGGTCAGGACAGGCGAAACAGGAACAAAAGCACTTTAAATAAAATATTCGGTGATTAACAAAAAATGAAAGGAATGAATTCAAATGACACCAAAAGATGTGATTGAAATGATTAAGGAAAATAATGTGAGAGTTGTTGATATCCGTTACACGGACTTTATTGGAACATGGCAGCACTTCAGCGTTCCCATTGGGGAATTTGGAGAATCTGCCTTTGAAGATGGTTTTGGTTTTGACGGATCAAGCATGCGTGGATGGCAGAATATTGATAACTCTGATATGATTGTTATCCCGGAACCCGGCACTGCTAAAATTGATCCATTTTTTAAAGTTCCAACCCTTGCCATTATCGGAAATGTACATAACCCAATCACCCAGGAAGCCTACAGCCGTGATCCAAGGGGAATTGCCCGTAAAGTTGAACAATACCTGAAAAGCACTGGTATTGGTGATACAATCTTTGTAGGACCTGAACCTGAATTTTTTATATTCAACAATATCAGGTATGCTTCAGAACCCAACGCATCTTTTTTTGAAATTGATTCCCCTGAAGCACACTGGAACACAGGTTCCGGTGACATGCAGAATCTTGGATACAAAATTCGGCCTAAACATGGATATTTCCCCCTGCCGCCCAATGATCAATACCAGGATATGCGAACAGAAATGATGCTTACCCTTGAGGACCTTGGAATCGCCATGGAATGCCAGCATCATGAAGTGGCTACTGCAGGCCAGTCTGAAATTGATATACGGTTTGACTCACTTTTAAACATGGGAGATACTTTTGCATGGTTTAAATATGTTCTTAAAAATGTTGCAGCAAAATATAATCATACTGTAACATTCATGCCAAAACCTTTATATGGTGATAATGGAACCGGTATGCATACACATATGAGTTTCTGGAAAGACGGCAGCCCATTGTTTGCCGGTAATAAATATGCAGGTGTTTCAGAAGACTGCCTTTACGCCATTGGCGGCATTATGAAACACTGCAAAGCCCTTTGTGCAATAACAAATCCAACTACCAATTCATACAAAAGACTGGTGCCGGGCTTTGAAGCACCCATTAACCTTGCATATTCATCCAGAAACAGAAGTGCTGCCATCCGTATTCCAATGTACTCAGGATCACCTAAGGCCAAACGTCTTGAATTCAGGACTCCAGATCCATCATGTAATGGCTACATGGCATTTTCAGCCATTGCAATGGCAATGATAGACGGCATCCAGAATAAAATTGATCCAGGTGATCCCATGGATAAAAATATCTATGACCTTCCCCCGGAAGAGCTGGCTGAAATGGAATCTGCCCCAGGCTCCCTGGAAGAAGCATTAGGTGCCTTAAAAGAGGATCATGACTTTTTACTAAAAGGTGATGTTTTTACTAAGGATGTAATTGAATACTGGATTAATTATAAAATGGAAAATGAGGTTAAACCTGTTATCAGCCGTCCTCATCCCCATGAGTTTTATCTCTATTATGATATTTAGCGTGAGAACCGCCAGTTTTAAGATTTGCGTACTATTTATATCATAATATAAAGATTTAAATCCCATAAAATCATCCGGTTATATCAATGTTATATGGCCGGATGATTTTTCGTCTCATTTTTTTAATGCATTCTAATTCAAAATAAGATATAAGAAATTATAAATGGTTATTGTTGAGATAAACTTGCAGGCATATGCCGTTCTTTATACAGTGAAAAGGAGTTACAAAAGTTACATGAGAATAGAGATAACAGCATTTACTAAAAAAATTTTCATCTTTTTAACCTTCCTCTTTTTTATTATTATATCTTCCCCTTTGTCAGCAGAGGAAATAAAACAGGGAAATGAGTTTAATGCATTAATCCAGAAACTTATACAGGATGGATTTGAAAAAAACAGGATTGAACAACTATTTTCCAATGACAAAGTCTTTTTCAATCCCGAAGGTGTTTCTCGCTTTTTCATCCATACTGAGTCAAGCCTTGACTATGATCAGTTTCTTTCAAAAAAATCCATTGCAAACGCTTTCAAATACATGGATGAACATCAGGATGCACTTAACCGCGCACAAAAAATTTATGGTGTTGATAAAACAATTATAACAGCTATTTTACTTGTTGAAACCCGGCTTGGTACGTACCTTGGCAAACGAACCGTAATCAATACTCTTTCCACCATGGCAGCTTTAACAGATGAAACATTGCAAAAAAGGATCTGGGAATCTATTCCTGATAAGAAAAAACCAAAAAAAGAGGATTTTATTAAAAAGGTTAAACAACGTTCAAAATGGGGATATGAAGAACTAAAAGCTTTAATCAAATTTTCAGAGCAGGAAAAGATTGCTCCTGAAGAGATCAAAGGCTCCTATGCAGGAGCCATGGGAATCTCCCAATTCATGCCTTCCAATGCTCTCAGCCTTGCCAGAGATGGAAACAAAGATGGAAATATTGATCTTTTCATCCATGCAGATGCCATATTCAGTGTGGCAAATTATTTAACACATCACGGCTGGCAACCCGGGATTGCCCGACAAAGACAGCATGAAGTCCTGTTCACATATAACCACAGCAATTATTATGTTGATACACTTTTAAAAATCTCAGATAAATTAAAAAAATAGATACTATTATATGGACCAAACCACTATATATATCCTGGTTATTTTCAGCATCTCCCTTGGCCTGACCATGCTTGCTCTAATTGACATTATCCTGAAAGATTTCGGATCATCAAAAAATAAAATCATATGGCATTTAATTGCAATTATCCCCATCATAGGCTGGCTGATATATCTCATTTTCGGCTTTAAAAAAGGAGAAAGAAAGAAACCAGCATAAACCCTCCATTTTATTTGACAACAAACCTGATTTATTATAAGTATAAATACTTTTTTAAGGTCCCATCGTCTAGCGGTTAGGACGCTGGCCTCTCACGCCGGAAACCGGGGTTCGATTCCCCGTGGGATCACCAACAAAATTAATAAGTTATAAGTTTTCAAATATCCAGTAAAGAGCCTGACGGCTCTTTAGACGGTTTTTTGTATCTCTTCACTTTCCAAATTTTCTATTTCAGTACAATTTTTATTAGGCAGGCAATGATGCTGAATTGATTTATCCGGGATTATCCGGGATCAACCGGTTTTTTGTGGGATTGATGGTGATTGTTTCTTTACTTTATGGGGTTCTTCATTATTCAGATTTACTTATATTAACTTTTGTTAATCTTGCGAAATTGAATTTTTTAGAATTTAGTTAAGCAAGCAATCTGTGTGGTTTTAAAATTTTCATTTAAAGCAAACTTCTTTCCAACTTTAAAATTTTATATCTATTTTAAGTAGTTTTTGTTGAGCCCCTGTTTATAGGTAGTTTAAAAATTTATATTTATTTAAAAAAAATGAAGTTGGAAAAGATTTGCTCTTTAAAAAGATAGAAGAATTTTATCCAAGAATTGTAATAATTTCAGATAGCAAAATATCAATATTTTGAATAAAATTGATCTGATTGAAACTTGGCAATGCTTCCTTTCTTTGAATTTGTTGATGCAGGTGTATATCTGCTATATTCTTTAATGTTATATTCAAATTTTTCATGAGCTTTTTAAAAGCGCTTTTCTTTTTGCTGCCAGAATAATTGTTTGCGACCTCATCAAAATTTTTACAATTAAAAATTGGTGGAACATGATTGAGGATTGTTCGCAAAATCATTGATATCGATAAAGAACATTCATTCTCATGTGCAATATTTAATTCTTGGCAAAGTTTTATAAGTCTGCTTAAATCAAATTTAGGATTTGAAATGTCTTGAAGTTCCTTGATACGAGCCATATCAACATATTCGTCACGTTTTTTGTTGCTTTCTTTTTTCAAAGTGTTTCCATTGTTTTGAAGTATTTTATAAAAGTTTAGCTCTCCAATAATCTTAGAAGTTAAGCCATTGGTTGTTGTTGCCATAAGATCCTTGATTTGTTTTAAAGGGTCAAAGCTTCTATTCATCAATGGAAAGAAAGTACTGAGAGTTGCATGTGTTTTTAAATGATTGGCCTCGGAAAGAGAACATTCCTTAATTTGGGACGCGATTGAATCGAGTTCAGAAGATTCGAAAAGTAAGTTATGTCTGTCAAAGTACTTCTTGGTCAATTGCCATGAGCTGTTTATTCTCCAGGAAAATTCTTCAGAATATATAGTGGCTAAATTACCACCCGTAGCATCTGAATTAAACAAGTTTTTTTTGTTTAGATCGACCAGACACGCTCCAATTTTTCGCTCCAGTTTTACAGTTCTTTCTTCTCGATAAGTGCCAAAAAATTGTGTGACTTGTTTTAAAGTATCATCAATCATTTTTATTTTTCAATTTCTTCATACAAGGTTCAGTTTGATGGGAATTGTTCATGTCCCATCATATTTATTCTTACTGGGTATCCGCTTAGCTCAAGTGACCACTATATATTGCACCCATTATGATTAACAATTTCTTGCCGAGCCACAGGGCCTACAGATACCGCCTGTTGCATCAACCGATAGAACAGCTTTCCTCTATGCGTTGATAAGCGCCGATTGAACCGGAAAGCATATTCATCGAGAT
>JAQIBP010000048.1 GCA_027858995.1 Deltaproteobacteria bacterium
TATTAAATTGGTCTAATACATTTTTAAAAAATCGATAAAATCGAAAGGGTGGAGTGTTGTCTAAAAATAAATTAAAAAAAGACTTGATTTTATCCTGGCACTCTCGCTGCGCTCAAACAGTTGACGGTCTTAACGCTGCACTCATCAAGAGTTTGTATTGTAAAGTCCAAAATGCTCTCTCCAGGCAAATATCCTTCCACTGGAGGCCATAGCAAATATTTAGATAATATATGATTTTTTTTTACTGGCTTTTATTCTCAAATCTGATATTAAACAAACGATAAACGGCATATAAATTTTATCCAAAACTTAAGTTTATTGATTTGGAGAATAAAAATGGAATGTCCGAATTGCTTCATTGATAACCCTGAGACAAATAAATTCTGCGGCAGCTGTGGGCAAAAGCTTGATATAGCTGCAAAACCATCAATCCTTTCTCAGGCCCAAGGCGCACGAAAACACGCAACTATACTATTTTCTGACCTTTCCGGCTATACTGCCATGACAGAAAAGATGGATCCTGAAGATGTGAAAATCTTAATGGAAGATATCTTTGAACAATCCGGTAAAATAGTAGAAAAATATGAGGGAACCGTAGACAGCTTTTTCGGCGATGAAATCCTGGTGCTGTTCGGGATTCCAAAAGTCCATGAAGATGACCCTGTCCGGGCTGTTCACGCTGCCATTGAAATCCATGACTTTGTTGAAGAGTTCAGTAAAGAGTTTGAAAAAACACACAATACAAACTTAAGCATGCACACAGGTATTGACACAGGACTTGTAATTACCGGCGATAAATTTATCGGCAAAGGCAGGCAGGGCCTTGCAGGAGATACCATCAATCTTGCCAGTCGCCTGACAAAACTTGCAAAACCTGGAGAGATAATCATTGGTGCTGATACTTATAAAAATGCTAAAAATCATTTTTCCTTTGAATCCTGCGATCCTGTTGCAATAAAAGGCAAAAAAGATCCTGTTCAGACCTTTAAGCTTATTGATACTCAAACAAGGATGAAAAGAACAAGACAGCTCCATGGTGTCAGGGCTGATCTTATCGGCAGGGACAGAGAGCTCATGGAGTTTGGCGATGCAGTTAAAGCTCTTAAATCAGGGAAAGGATCGATTTATTGTCTCTACGGCTTTGCAGGCTCCGGCAAAAGCCGTCTTGTGGAAGAGTTCAAGGCAACAACATCTGTTCAGTGGTTTGAAGGTTATACATATCCATATACAAAAAACACTCCCTATTTCCCCATCATGACCCTGTTTAACCATGCCATGGATCTCAGCGAAGAAGATTCTCAAAAAACCCTTAAATCAAAGATAGAAAAAAGTCTTGGCAGCCTGATTAAAGATAGTAAAGATGTTATTCCTTATATTGGTGTGCTTTATTCCCTGAACTATCCAGAAATTGAAAGTGTAAGCCCGGAATTTTTCAAAACCAAACTTTTTGATGCTATACTTAGAGTTATCTCAGCAATATCCCAGACGCAGCCCACTATTATCTGCATAGAAGATCTTCATTGGGCAGACCGTTCATCCCTTGAACTCATCCGTTTTATCCACTCAAAAATTGAAGCACCTGTTCTGTTTCTCTATATAACAAGACCAATTATTGAAATTTTTTCAGAATCCCAGATTGATCAAATCAATCAAACAAAACTTAAATACCATGAAATCAGAATAGAGGATCTCTCAACTTCAGATTCAAAAACAATGGTTCAATCCCTTTTAAATACAAAACAGATACCAAAAAAGCTTGAGACCTTTATTGAAAAAAAGACCCAGGGCAATCCTTTTTACCTTGAAGAGATCATCAACTCTCTTATTGAATCCAATGTCCTGAAAAAAGACAATAAAGGCAGATGGCAGCTTTTGCGCAAGATCACTGAATCTGACATATCCTCTTCCATCCACGGGGTTATCTCAGCAAGGGTTGACCGTCTTGAAACAGATTCAAGACGCATCCTTCAGGAAGCTTCAGTAATAGGCAGATCATTTTATTATGAAATTATCAACAAGATCAGTGAAACAAAAAAGGATATCAACACCTGCCTTGAAACCCTTGAAGGTCTTGATCTGATAAAAACTGCTGCATCAAACAGGGCAGACAAAGATCAGACAAAAATTGATCTTGAGTATATATTCAAGCATGCCCTGACTCAGGAGGTTGTGTATAACGGTCTTCTAAAGGCACAACGAAAAGTAATTCATGAAAAAATCGGAACAGTCATAGAGCAGATCTTTCATGACCGCCTCCCGGAATTCTATGAAACCCTTGCCCACCATTTTTTAAAGGGCAGTTCTACATTAAAAGCTGTTGATTACCTTATAAAATCCGGCGATAAAAGCCTTAAAAGATATTCACTTGACGAATCCCATGATTATTTTCAGCAGGCCTTTGACCTTCTTGATACTCTTCCTGAAAAAACAGCTCAAACAGATGAGATAATGATTGATCTTTTGACCCGATGGGCAATGGTCTTTTATTATTACGGCACTTTTTATAATTTTGGAAAGCTTTTATCTTCTCAGGAACACCTGATAAATAATATGGAAGATAATGAGATAAAAGGAATGTTTATTGGCTGGCAGGGTTATGGTCTGGAGTTTATTGGCGAATATGTAAAAGCAGAAGCCCTTTTACAAAAAGCTTTGGATATCGGTATCAGCATTAATAACAAAAAAGTGATTGGTTATGCCTGTACCTGGCTTGCATGGGTGTGCGGTGATCTCGGTAATTTTAAAAAAGGAATTGAATATGGGACAAAAGCTAATGAAATCGCCAAAAAAAATTCGCAGGATCATTATCTCTATTTTAAGTCTCTTGGTGGTATTGGATGGAACTATTTCTGGATGGGGTTTGCATCTGAAGGTATCAAAATAGGGGAGAAGATAATCCTGTCTGGGAGTAAATACTCCCAGACACGAAGTGAAGCCTTGGGGTATGATGTTAAATGCGGCGGTTATATCCAATTTGGAAATTTCAACAAATCAGTTGTCACTGGGAAACAAGCTATAGCTGTCAGTGTAGATCCTCTTTATAAATATTATTTCAGTACTAGGCTGGCACACTCATTCCTCTTAAGCAAAAATATAAAAAAAGCTGATGACTTGATTCAAAAAGCCATGCAGTTTTATAAAAAAAATAATGATAAACTAATTGGAGACATTGCAATTTTGCAAGGCAGTGTTGTGGACATTGAAAACGGTAGAATGTCCCAGGGTTTGAAACACCTCAGAAACATAGAACAGACCTTTATCAAACAGCAGAGAAAAAACATGGTAATTTACACAAGACTCATCCTTGGCAAAGTCTACCTTGAAATAATACAGAAAACCAAACCCATAAGCATTTTAACCATGATAAAAAATATCGGCTTTATCATTCAAAATGTTCCAACAGCCTACAAAAAGGCGATATACTGGTATTCAAAGAGCATTGAAATGGCAGAAGAAACCGGCGCAATCGGCATCAAAGCCCAGGCACTTCTTGATCTCGGCATTATTTACAGGATTAAAAGGCAAAATGATAAAGCAAAGGAAAGCCTTGAAACAGCCATTGAGATTTTCGAAGAAGTCGGAGCCTATGCATTTTTAAAACAGGCAAAGCAGGAATTAAAATTATGTTCAAATCCTGGATGATATTATTTTCAAAGGAGTTTTTATGTTAAATTTTGATAAAACAAAAAAAGTTTTGGTTACCGGTGGAAGCGGATACCTTGCTTCATGGATCATTAAAATGCTTTTGGATGAAGGCGTTAATGTTAATACTACAGTGCGTGATTCTTTGAATATTGAGAAAACAGCTCATCTTAAAGCATTTGATAAAAATAGGCAGCTAAGAATATTTAAAGCCGATCTTTTGGATAGTGGCAGCTATAAAGAAGCCATGGAAGGCTGTGATTTTGTTGTCCATACAGCATCTCCATTTTTTATTTCAGGTTTTAAAGACCCTGAAAAAGAGTTGATTAAACCTGCAAAACAGGGGACACAAAATGTTCTCAACACAGCAAAACAGATGCCTGATATAAAAAGAGTTGTGTTAACCAGCAGTGTTGTAGCGATTTATGGTGATACCATTGACATACAAAAGACTTCCAATAATATTTTTACTGAAAATGAATGGAATGAAACCAGCAGTGTTAATCATAATCCATATTCCTTTTCCAAGACCGTTGCAGAAAAAGAGGCATGGAAAATTGCTAAATCCCAAAATCAATGGGATCTTGTTGTTATCAATCCCGGCTGGATTTTAGGACCTTCATTATCAAAAAGAAAAGATTCTTTCAGTATTAAAACCATGATTGAGTTTGGCAATGGAACTTATCGAACCGGAGTACCAAAAATATTTGTGGGTGTTGTGGATGTTAGAGATGTGGCAAAAGCTCATATTAATGCCTGTTTTTTACCAGAAGCAAAAGGCAGGCATATTATTGTCAGCAAAACCATGTCTTTTATGGATATTGCAGACATTATTCGAAAACACTTTAAAAATAAATATCCTTTACCATCAATAATTGTTCCAAAACCTATTTTTTGGCTGATTGCCCCTTTTCTCGGGTTTACAAGAAAATATGTTACAAAAAATGTTGGGCAGGAAATTTATTATGATAATTCATACAGCATTGATAACCTGAAACTAAATTACAGACATGTTGAAGAAACAATTATAGAGCATTTCCAACAAATCCTGGATGATGGGCTATTAACTTAGTTGAATACTGTTTTTATCCTGTTTCAATAATTCGTTTTGCCGGAATAATCCCGGTTGCGGCAGCAGAGACAATATTGCCTGCAACTCCGGGACCGTCCCCTGCCACATACATCCCTTTAATGGCAGTTTCAAGATAACTGTCTGTTTCCACCTGAGTGGCAAAAAATTTTATTTCAGGAGCATAGAGCAGGGTTTCATCATTGGAAATTCCAGGTACAACAGAGTTTAAAACCTCAAGTCCTTCAATTAAATTTGTTAAAATCCTTTCAGGCAGAGCCATGGCTATGTCTCCGCAGACAACATTTGTCATGGTGGGTTCAATATATCCTTTGCTGATTCTGTTCCAGGTTGAACGTCTGCCTCGCTTTAAATCTCCAAACCGTTGTAAAATCGGCTTGCCGCCACCTATGATTGTGGCGAGCTTTCCTATGGATTCACCATAGGCCTGATTGTCAGTAACAGGTTCTGTTAATATCACTTTGGAGAGAAATGCAAAGTTTGTGTTGGATGATTTTTTATTTGAATAGGCATGTCCGTTTACACAGACAAAATCCTTGTAATTTTCAAGGGAGATAAACCCACCCTGGTTGGTGCAGAATGTTCTGGTCTGATCATCATAAGTGGATGTCTGTATAAAAAAAGTAGGGTCATAAATAATGTTACACAGATCTTCCATGATATCATTGTGGACTTCAACCCTGATCCCCACTTCAATTCCCCTTTGGCTTAGATTGATTTTGTGTTTTTGAGCAATCGAGGCCATCCAGTTTGCTCCAATCCTTCCAGGCGCAAGAATAACACTGTCAGCATTGTACTTCCCCTTATCAGTTATAACACCTTTTATGTGACCATTTTTTTCAATGATATCAATCACATTTTCGCAGGTTTTTATTTCAAGGCCTTTTGATTTAATATATTTTGCCATATCTGCAATATAACGGGGCAGATTATCAGAACCAAGATGTTTCTGTTTTATCAATAGAAGATCAATACCAAAACGTTTTGCCTCCTTTCGAATCTTTTTTGCCTCCTCTCTGTTTGTTGGAAACACCTTGCCATCCATTTTAAATTTTGTAAAAATTTTTTCTGTTTCATCAATCAACTCCTGGGCAGCATTCATTGACATAAATTGTGTTAAATCTGTTTTCCCGAGTCTAGGGATGAAATTAAGCTTGCCATCGGAATAGAGGCCTGCGCCACCAACTCCAGACAGGATATTACATGGATCACACTGAACACACTTTTGAAGATTATGGTTTGGGCATTTTCTTTTTAAAGGGCTTTTACCTTTTTCAATTAATAGTACCTTCAGCTTGGAGTATTCCTTTAAATGATAAGCTGCAAAAAGTCCGGCAGGTCCTCCTCCCACAATAATTACGTCATATTTCATATTTCACCTGATATTAAAAATTTAGAACTGCCATGTACCCTAAAGGGCAGAAGCTGGCAGATCTGATTTTTGGTTATTGGTATTCCACACAAGAAACCATGAAAGTCGCTGATAATTTTTTGAAGACTTTCATATAAAATCCTGTTTAAAATTATGATTATCGGGCAATCATTCAATTGTCAATCCTGAAAATCCAATATCAGGTAAATATTTAAGATTTTAAATTCAAATACTTGCTAAAGGAGTAATATCCTGCTATAGAATTCGATCGATATACTAGCGTATTTGAAACGATAATGAGGTATTGATACATTGATCAAACAAGACAAAGGCAGATTTATTGTTTTTGAAGGAATTGATGGTTCCGGTAAAAGCACACAGATACAAAATATATCAAAAAGGCTTAAAACAGAAAATTTAAAGGTTTATACAACCTTTGAACCCACTGATGGCCCTGTTGGATCTCTGATTCGCCAGATGCTTTCAGGGAAAATTGCCACAGATCAAAGAACCATTGCCTCTCTTTTTGTTGCTGACAGAACAGATCATTTGATGAACAGTAAAAACGGGATTCAAAAAAAAATTAATCAGGGTGAAATAGTATTATGTGACAGATACTATTTTTCATCATATGCATATCATGCCCAGTATATTGATATGGAGTGGGTTATCCATGCAAATTCTCTCAACGCTGAAATCTTGAAGCCTGATTTAACAATTTTTATTGATGCTGATCCTGAAATCTGTTTTAAAAGAATAAAACTCAGCCGTACTGATTTTGAAATGTATGAGCAGATAGATGTCATGAAAAAAGTTAGGATTAACTATTTTAAAGCCTTTGACAGGTTAAAGGACAGAGAAAAAATTGCTGTTGTTGATGGAAATAGAAGTCCAGAAAAAGTTGAAGATGCGATTTTGAATGAAATCAGTAAATTTGAAGGCAGATTATAGAGATGGGATCAGGAGATCAAATAGTTTGTGTTATAGATGGCCAGGGTGGCGGCATTGGATCAGCCATCATTAAAAAGCTCAAAGAAAGATTCGGAGAAAGAATTCAGGTTATAGCCCTTGGAACCAATGCCATTGCTACAGCGCAAATGTTAAAGGCAAAGGCCAATAAAGGCGCTTCCGGTCCTAATGCCATCGTTCAAACCGTGAAAAAAGCTGATTTTATAATCGGGCCCATAGGTATTATCATGCCGCATGCAATGATGGGAGAGTTGACACCTGCAATGGCTGAAGCAATATCTTTTGCCCGGGCAAAAAAAATTCTTCTGCCGTTAACCCAGGAAAATATTGAGCTTGTAGGGACAGGTAGCCTGCCATTGCCTCAATTAATAGATGAACTTTTAGATCAATATTTATTTTTTTTGTAACTGCCCGGAACAAAAGCATAAAGGAAGTATATTAATTTTAAGGAGTAAAAGAATTATGTGTGAAGCAAATGCATATTTACTTGAAAATAAAACAGAAAAATTGTTAATGGAAGCTGTGGACAGAGTTGAACCAGATGATGGGGGTATTCTCCTTATTTCAATTTTTGGTGAACAAAAATTTATTAAAGGTCATATCCACTCTTTGTCACTGGTTGACCACAAGGTTTATATTCAACAATATTCAGAATAATGAAAAAAATGCTGCACCGGACCTGATCCGGATTTATTTATAATAAGAAAATATTTTTACATATAGAAGAAGGAGAATTTAATTTTATGATAAAGATAGAAAAAGGTTTGGATCTCCCTTTTGATGCCGGGCCACCTGATAATTTAATTGAAGAGAAGAAAAAAATAAAAAAAATTGCTCTTCTTGGAAGAGATTATGTTGGTATGAAACCAACCCTGCGCCTTAAACTCAATGAGAATGTTAAAAAGGGAATGCCCCTTTTCAACTGCAAAAAAACCGATGGCGTTGTCTATACTTCGCCCGGCAGTGGAAAGATTGTTGAGGTTAACCGGGGAGAGAGAAGAGTGTTCCAGTCCATTGTGATTGAGCTTGATGATAGTGAAGATGAAATAACCTATGAGAATTTTTCTGAAGATGCAGGTTCCTATACAGATGAGTCAGTGAAAAGACTCTTAATTGAATCAGGACTCTGGACAAGCTTGAGACAGAGACCGTTTTCAAAAGTTCCTCCGGTTAATTCAACCCCAAAAGCTATATTTATTACAGCCATGGATACAAACCCTCTCATGTATGATCCGGAAATTATTATCAAAAAATATCTGGATGATTTTAAATTCGGTGCAGGTTTGCTTGCAAAGCTGACCCAAGGTAAAGTTTTTATATGTACAAAAGAGGATACAAAGATTGATACTGACTATGGAAGTGATTCCATTGTTATTGAAAAATTTAGCGGTATTCATCCAGCCGGGAATCCTGGAACTCATATTCATTTTCTAAGTCCCAATACTCTTGAGACAACCACATGGTATATTGGCTTTCAGGATGTAATTGCAATCGGGAAGATGTTTAAGCAGGGCAAACTCTGGACTGATCGCTATGTATCCCTTGCCGGAACAGGAGTTATTAAACCACGGATTTTTAAAACACGTCTTGGAGCATCTTTGAATGATTTACTTTCTGATGAATCCATTGACCATGATAATAATAGAGTTATTTCAGGTTCCCTTTTAAATGGATTTGAGGCAAAGGGACCCTTTGGGTTTCTTGGACGCTATTTTAATCAGGTTTCTGTGTTATCAGATCAAGTAAAGCAGGATATTTTTGGCTGGACAATGCCGGGATTTAAGAAATTTTCCATAATGCCGACCTTTTTTTCAAAATTTACAAACAAGAGATTTTTTGATCTGAATACAGGAGTAAATGGAGGTAAGCGAGCCATGGTTCCAATTGGCGCCTATGAAAAGGTTATGCCCCTTGATACTCTGCCGACACAGCTATTAAGGGCTTTGCTTGTGAAAGACAGTGATATGGCAATGGATCTGGGTGTACTTGATCTTGATGAAGAAGATCTGGCACTCTGCACCTTTGTTGATCCTGGAAAAGTGGATTACGGACCTGTTCTTCGCACGGCCCTGGAGCAGATAGAAAAGGAGGAGATGTAATTATGTTAAGAAAATTATTAGACAGCGCTGCTCCTCTGTTTGAGTCTGGAAAAAAGTTGGAAAAATTTTACCCGCTCTATGAAGCAGCAGATACGTTCATCTATACAACAAAAGATAGAACCTCGGGCCTGACACATGTCAGAGACGGCATGGATTCAAAAAGAATGATGATGACTGTGATTGTCGCACTTTTTCCTGCTATCCTGTTTGGCATGTACAATACAGGACTTCAGGTAAGCCGGGGAGTTCTTGTAATAGGTCTTGAAAATGTTTCAGACTGGCATATCTCCTTTATAACTTTTCTGGGGATAGCACCAAACCCTGATTCTATTTCAGCCAATCTTTTCCTGGGCTTTATCTATTTTCTACCAATTTATATTGTAACAAATGTTGTGGGAGGTGCCTGGGAAGTTCTTTTTTCTGTGGTACGAAAACATGAAATCAATGAAGGCATGCTTGTTACAGGATTTTTGTTCCCCATGATTCTGCCCGCCACCATACCTTTGTGGCAGGTGGCACTTGGAATTAGTTTTGGTATTGTAATTGGCAAGGAGATTTTTGGAGGAGTTGGTAAAAATATTTTAAACCCTGCGCTAACTGCAAGGGCATTTCTGTTTTTTGCTTATCCCGGCCAGATCTCAGGCGACAGTGCATGGATAATTGATGGTGTAAGTCAGGCAACAGCCTTGAGCCAGGTGGCAGCAGGCGGTTTAACTGATATAAGTTATACATGGTTTCAAAGTTTTATCGGGACAATTCCAGGATCATTTGGTGAAACTTCAACTCTTGCTATTTTAATAGGCGCATTTGTTTTGATTAAAACTGGAATCGGCTCCTGGAGGATAATGCTTTCACTTCTTGTTATGAGTGTTCTAACATCTCTTCTTTTTAATATAATTGGTTCTGATACAAATCCTGCTTTTATGCTGTCTCCTCTGTGGCACCTTGTTCTTGGCGGGCTTGCCTTTGGTGCGGTTTTCATGGCAACAGACCCTGTTTCAGCATCAATGACAGCAAAGGGGCAATATTATTACGGCGGGCTTATCGGGGTTATGGTTATTTTGATAAGAGTTGTAAACCCGGCTTTCCCTGAAGGAATGATGCTGGCCATACTCTTTGCCAACCTCTTTGCACCGCTGATTGATTATTTTGTGGTGGAAAACCATATAAAGAGAAGAAGGAGGATTCAATCATGAGTGTAAAAAAGGAGACTCCAGCAAGAACAATCCTCGTTACTCTGATTCTTTGTGTTGTATGTTCGGTTCTGGTTTCTTTTTCTGCGGTTTATCTAAAACCAATTCAGGAAAAGAATAAAAAACTGGATATAAAGAAAAATCTGCTTTTTGCAGCCAAATTAATTGAAAATCTGGATGTGAATGAAAAACAGATTGATCAGGCATACCAGAAAATAGAGACAAAGGTAATTGATATAGCGACAGGTTTATACAGTGATCAAGTTGATCCGTCCGGTTTTGATCAGGCAGAGGCAGCCCGTGATCCAGAACTAAGTAAGTTTATAGGCGCTGATCTTGATGTTGCAGGGATTAAAAAAAGAGAAAACTTTTCAAAGATTTATCTTGTTAAAAAAGAGGGAAAAACTCAGCAGATTATTTTTCCCATATATGGTAAGGGACTTTGGTCAACCATGTATGGTTTTCTTGCCCTGGCACCTGATTTTAATACAATCAGAGGAATTACATTCTATTCCCATGGTGAGACCCCTGGACTTGGAGGAGAGATTGAAAATCCCAGGTGGAAAAAGCTTTGGATAGGCAAAAAAGTATTTGATGATGATTTTAATGTGCTTTTTGATATTTTAAAAGGAAAAGTTCCTCAAGGTGTTAAAAATATTGATAATAAAATTGATGGGATATCCGGAGCAACTCTGACCTGCAATGGTGTTGAAAACACAATCATCTACTGGTTTGGCAAAGATGGATTTCTAAAATTCATTAAAAATGAAATAAAAAATAGGAGGGGATAAGATATGAATTTTAAAAAAACAATACTTGACCCGCTGTTTAACAATAACCCCATTGCCCTGCAGATCCTTGGTGTCTGCAGTGCTCTGGCAGTTACATCCAAAATGGAGACTGTGCTGGTCATGTCCCTGGCTGTAATCTGTGTTATAGCATTGTCAAGTTTAAGCGTCAGTATTATTAGGGATTATATCCCTTCCAGCATAAGAATAATTGTTCAGATGACCATTATTGCCTCTCTTGTTATCATAACCGATCAGGTATTAAAGGCATATCTGTTTGAAACATCAAAGGCACTTTCAGTCTATGTGGGACTTATCATAACCAACTGCATTGTCATGGGAAGAGCTGAAGGTTATGCTATGCAAAACGGTCCTTTAATGAGTTTTCTCGATGGAATCGGCAATGGCATCGGCTATGCAATTGTTCTGATTTTTGTGGGAGTTTTCAGAGAGTTGTTTGGAAGCGGATCTCTATTGGGGTTTCAGATACTGCCCCTTGCCAGTGAAGGTGGGTGGTATCAGCCAAACGGTTTGATGCTTCTGGCTCCTAGTGCTTTCTTTTTAATTGGTTTTTTCATCTGGATTTTGAGAACTTTTAACAAAGATCAAGTTGAAGAGGAGTAATTAAATTATGTTTGAACACTATATAAGTTTGTTTATTAAAGCTGTTTTTATTGAAAATCTGGCTCTTGGGTTTTTCCTTGGAATGTGTACATTCCTTGCAGTCTCTCAAAAGGTGAAAACAGCAATGGGGCTTGGAATTGCTGTTATTGTTGTCCAGGCCATTACAATTCCGGTTAATAATATTTTATATACATATGTTTTAAAACAGGGTGCTCTCTCCTGGGCTGGTATGTCTGATATGGATTTATCATTTTTAGGTCTTATATCATACATTGGTGTAATTGCAGCCATGGTGCAGATACTTGAGATGGTATTAGATAAATATGTTCCAGCTCTTTACAATGCACTTGGAATTTTTCTGCCGCTTATTACAGTAAATTGTGCAATCCTAGGTGGTTCGCTCTTCATGGTTGAGCGTAATTATAATTTTGCAGAGAGTGTTACATATGGAATTGGCTCAGGAGTTGGCTGGGCACTGGCAGTAGTGGTTCTTGCTGGAATCAGGGAAAAAATGGTGTATAGCAACCCTCCCGAGGGGCTTAGAGGACTTGGGATTACCTTTATTACAGTAGGACTTATGGCATTTGGATTTTTAGCATTTTCGGGGATTTCGTTATGATGAGTACTATTTTTCTTGGTGTTTTTATGTTTACCTTGATAGTTTTAACTCTGGTTACAATTATTCTTGCTGCAAGGTCAAGACTTGTTAACACCGGAGACATTAATATAAATTTAAATGAGAAAAAAGATTTAACACTTTCAGCCGGTTCAAAGCTTTTAAATGCTCTGGGAAGCGCAGAAATTTTTGTTCCCAGTGCATGCGGCGGTGGTGGAACCTGCGGACAGTGCAAGGTTAAAGTTTTTGAAGGCGGTGGAGATATCCTGCCCACAGAGACAAGCCATATTACCAAAAAAGAGGCACGGGATGGAGAGAGACTTGCCTGCCAGGTTCCGGTCAAGACAGATATGAAAGTTGAGATTGAAGAGTCAATTTTTGGTGTTAAAAAGTGGGAGTGTACAGTTAGATCCAATCACAATGTTGCTACTTTTATAAAAGAACTTGTTCTGGAAATTCCTGATGGAGAGGCTGTTCCGTTCAGGGCTGGAGGTTATATACAGATTGAAGCGCCTCCCCATGAGGTTAAATATACTGATTTTATAGTGGGTGATGAGTTTAAATCAGACTGGGATCATTTTGATGTATGGCAATATATCTCAAAAGTTTCAGAAGATACTGTCAGAGCATACTCCATGGCAAGTTATCCTGAAGAGAAGGGAATTATAATGCTCAATGTCAGGATTGCATCTCCTCCTCCAAGATCTAAAAATATCCCTCCAGGGAAAATGTCCTCATATATTTTCAACCTGGTTCCCGGAGATAAGGTGACCATTTCAGGTCCTTTTGGAGAGTTTTTTGCCCGGGAAACTGACAAGGAAATGATTTTTGTTGGCGGTGGAGCCGGCATGGCTCCAATGCGTTCCCATATCTTTGACCAGATAAAACGGCTTAAGACAAAAAGAAAGATTTCATACTGGTATGGAGCAAGGTCGGAAAAGGAGATCTTTTATCAGGATGATTTTGATAAACTTGCCCGCGAGAATGAAAATTTTTCCTGGCATATTGCCCTTAGTGAACCCCAGCCCGAAGATAACTGGGAAGGGCTTACAGGGTTTATCCATCAGGTTCTTTTTGATGAATATATCGCAAAACATGAGGCGCCCGAAGATTGTGAATATTATATGTGCGGGCCGCCAATGATGAATGGTGCTGTAATAAAGATGCTTATTGATCAAGGGGTTGAGACTGAAGATATCATGCTTGATGATTTTGGAGGATAACAGGTGACTGTTTAAATGCGACCTCCAGGCAAACATCCTGCCACTGAATGCTGTGGTAGATATTCAGGATATTATTTCATAGCTCTGGTTTTTATTTTGAGTGTTGCAGCAGGCTGTGGTCCATCTGCCCGGGAAGTTGAATCATTTCAAGGTTCCACCATGGGAACTACTTACAGCATTAAGTATGTTCAGGAGAAATCTTTAAAGGGTATAAATGCTATAAAAAAGGCTGTGGATACAGAGCTTGAAAAAATAAATTCCATGATGTCAACCTGGGATCCAGAGTCAAATTTAAGTTTGATTAATAAAGCTGATGCTGATCAATGGTTGGATATGCCTTCCGATTTATCAAAACTCATTGGTTTTGCTTTTGATTTATCCCGGAAAACAGATGGGAAATATGATGTCTCCATGGGCCCTCTGATTAATTTATGGGGCTTTGGCCCTGGAGGAGCAAGAAAAATTCCAACTGATTTGCAGATTGCAAAAACAATGAAAATCAGCGGGTATGACAAAATAGAATTGAATATTAAAACAAACAGGCTTAAAAAGAGATTTAAAGAGAGTTATATTGATCTCTCCAGTATTGCTAAAGGTTATGGTGTTGACAAGACTGCAAAGATACTTGAAGGTTTTGGAATCAAAAACTATATGGTGGAAATTGGAGGAGAGATTAAAACCAGTGGTAAAAAGCAGGATATTCCATGGAGAATTGCCATTGAATCACCCCGCAAGGGAAAAAACAAAACTTTTAACAAGGTTTTGAATCTTGTGGATTGCGCCATGGCAACATCAGGAGATTACCGCAATTTTTTTAAAGAGGGTAAAAACCGTTACTCCCATACAATTGACTCTGCAACAGGCCGCCCTGTGCAAAATGATCTTGCAAGTGTTACTGTTGCAATCCCAAATGGAGAGTGTTTTAAAGCCGATGCATGGGCTACAGCCCTAATGGCTTCAGGAAAAGATAGAGGAATGGAACTTGCCACGCAATTTAATATTCCAGCTCATTTTATTTATATTGAGAAAGACGATTTGAAAGAGATTTCAACAAAACTTTTTATCAAGGAGTTTCTATGATCTTATATTTTTTAATCACATTGACAGTAATGCTTCTATTTGCAGGCGCACTTGTTATAGGCCGTCTGTTTAAAAAAAGAGGCTATATCCATACATGCTCAGGCGGATCTGATAATTGTTCATGTGACAGATAAATACTCAAAAATGAAAAAGAATTTAACCGTTGAGACAGTTGATTTTAAAAAACATGAAAAACAGATTTTTTATGTCAGAAAACAGGTTTTTATAGGGAACTTGGTTTTGTTGAAACCGGTAAAGTGTTTGATGATGCAGGCATTGACCATATTAAAATGGTAAAAATAATTTAAGGACATCATTTTTTAAAAGAGGAGTCTGGGTCTTATGCAGACTCCCCATACTCAATGTCTTGCTGTTTTCTACCATCCAAGGGTAAACCCTTGAAATAAAAGGAAATATCGGGATATAGTGGGACATTGAAAAATCAAATAGTTACAAGATTTTTCTATTTTAAATCATAAGTAGGATATATAAGGTCACATAAGGAAACAGGGGGGTATTTTTCAACAAATGTTACCCAAATGTTGACCATAACAGTGTAATATTGATTGGAGGGCGTAATGAAAAAAATAGCATTAATACTTGCCATCATCTCCTTATCCTTCGTTATCAAATCTTATTCTGCGGAGCAATATGGATTTAAGGACATACCATTTGGTGCGTCCTACGAAGAAGTATACGAAAAAGCGGAAGAAATACAGAATAGATATGATGAAGAACAATGGAATAATAGAAGTCACCGTCTAAAAGACTACGACTTAAAAAAATGGAAGCGATTTAGCAGAAGCAGAAAGCGAATGTACCTATTGGGTTTGAAAGAAAAGAAATATGTCGCATTAATAGGTAATAAGTACAATTTAGGGGACATAAATGTCGATGTATATTTTTATTTTGACCATAATGACAAATTTTATTCTTTTCAACTTTCAACAGAAAAAGTATCAGCTAACTATCTTGAAACCAAGGTCTATAAGGATGGAAAATATATAACGGAAATTTTCAAAACAAAATACGGTAAATCTTCCAAATGTTACAGCAATCCTAATATATTAAAGATTAGACAAGGATATATTAGTTATCTATGCAAGTGGGAACATAACGATTTGAGAATATATACTGGAATTAGCGAAAATAATATGAAATATTACGCTGTAGGGATGGTAACATTTAAGCCAATGGAAGAACAGTATGAAAAATATAAGAAACAAAAAGAGCTAAAAGGTACCGCTAAAGGAGCTGCTGCTTTTTAGATTAAGATCAAATCCAACTTTGTACAGTTTAATACTTTCACCCGCTGTAATTAAAAAAATCCCCTTCCTGCTAACCCGGGGAGGGGGGTTTTAATATAAGGATATGAATAATGAAACGCATCTGCCAAAAATGTGGGGCGGAAAGAAAGATTGAGGAGCCTGTAAAAAACGGTTGTAAACTATGCGTTAAATCAAGGTACAATCGATTACAATGCAAAAATTTAACAGACTCTTATATTAGGTCTTTATTAAACCGACATGGTGTCATTAAGCTCACTCGTAAAGAAATCCCACAAGAATTAATAAAATTAAAAAGAGAACAAATAAAAATGTTTAGATTAATCAAGGAGTGTGAAAATGCAATGGAAAACAAAGAGCCTGGTGATATCATTTCATTTTAATACTTTCACCTGTTGTAATTAAAACCCGGTTAGGTTAGAGCCTTTCCGGGTTTTTTTATTTAAAGTCTAATTTTCTGAGTAGTAGGATATAGGTCAACCTCTTAAAACCTCTTAAACAGTAAATATGGAAGCCGGTTTTTAACTTTTATTCATTGGACTGCTATGATCTGTGTAAACCGTCTTTTTTATCTTTAGGGGTGCCCCTTTGCCTGTATTGCTTTTTTGTATTATTTCGGGAAGCATGTTGTCTAAAAAATTATCTGCACTTGTTGGAACACTAAACAATTTACTTTTGCCTCCGAGTGGCTGATCGAGCCAATCCAGCCTTCCTGTACGTCTCAAGTTTTTAAATTGATCCGGATTGATGCCCCACAGTTTACATAGTTTTTTTGAATCATATTCGATATTAGAATCACCACGGTCGCTTATTTGTTTCCCGGTCATAACAAATTTACGGCGATCATTAAAATATCCGGGTAAATGCCCCGCCTCTGCATGATATCTAATTTTGGAAAGAGATAGCACTATACACACTTTATGTTTTATTTCGTCACCGTCATATGTGTACCATTTATCATCTTCAGGTGAGTAATATGGATCATCTTTAGTTATATCATCTTCAGGTATATCAGGTATATCAAGTATAACTTTAATCTTGGAATATACACGGTTCATTTCATTCCCGATGGCTGTATATCCTACAAATTCTTTTTTGTCATATTCATCGTCTGACATAGTTTTTTTGACTCCTGATCATATATGTAATTGTGTAACTTATTGTAATTACATGGAATCATTTTTACACTTCTTGCTCTTATATTTTTTATCATATCACATGTAAGATGAAATTAAAAAGAGAAAAAGAAATAATATTTATTCAGGAGGTAAACATGAATGTAAAACAAATAAAAATTTTGAGAATTCAAAAAGGATGGAAGCAGATTGATTTGGCTAAAAAAACTCAAATCGATCAAGCTCAAATTTCACGGTTGGAAAACGGTCATGTGAAAAATTCAGAGCGATACAGCGATCGAATTTTTAAGGCATTTGGATTACAGGAACCAGGTGAGAAATAAAAACTCTCAAAAATATCCTGGTTATCTGACCTATCAATTATTTGTGTCGGATGCTTTTAGATATCTGAAGCCAGCAGCCAAAGATATTTTATTACTTCTATATTTTGAAATTAAGATATCGTCAGGCAAAAGCAGGTCAAAGAAATATACACCGATTGTCATCAACCGGCATGAAATCAAGCTACCTTATGCAGATATAAAAGAAGGGTCGAAAGTAAAGCCGATAAGGCCGGATGGATATTCAGATAAAACCATATGGACATCTTTCAATCAATTACTTGCCCATGGATTTATAAAGGTCATTAAAATTGGCGGTGGTCATAAAGGTGAAGTCAGTGTCTATGAAATAAAAGAAGATTGGCGGGAATGGAAACCAGGCCAAATAATTCATAAACGGCAAAGAAGTAATAGGAAAATTGGATGGCAAAAGAAAGAAAGTTAAAAAAAATAAGCTGTACTGTAGGAAAGGAACACCACTGTACTGTAGGAAAGGAACACCCCTTAAAAAAGAGAGGTTCTTTTCCTGTAGGTAAACCAGTTTTGTTGAAATCATTAGGTTTTTTGACCTTGAGGTTCCTTACCTACACTACAGCGCTATTATAGTTAGACACTGAGTGTCAGGAAAGTGAAAAGAATGAATAAAAAAGAGAAAAAAGGGCATGTGGTCGATTTCACCCCAAAAATTCAGGAGAAAACATGTATTTAAAAACAGTAAACCAAACCAAGGATCTCACATTTTTAGAAGTGGGAAAACTCGTTAGACTTAAATTAAACACTGGTTCATGTCTTTGGGCTAAGGTTGATAGTGCCAGAGACAATGGAACATTTAGAGGGGTTGCAGTTGATACTTTTGATCCTGTGAATAAAGGAGACCTGGTAATATTTAACCATGATCATGTTTTTTCAATCAGGCCTGTGTTGTTTGGTGGCTAATAAAATGGTGTTAAGTATAATATTTGAGATAGTTTTCTGTGAAGTATTATGAATAAAATCAATAAGTTTGGAGGCTTTTAAAAAATGGGTAGGCCAAAAAGATCACCGACATTACGGAAACCGGAACACGTCCGGAGGTTTGCAGCCAAATTAATTGGACAGTGTCAACGAAAAGAGTTGTCAGCTGATAAATTGCGTGCCCTGGTCAGTGGATTAAGTTTAATTTTGAAAATAATTGAAGTTGCGGATCTGGAAAAAAGATTAATCAAGCTTGAGGAGAGTGCAACCCATGAAGATTGAAAATAAATTATTGCTTAATGTTGAGGAGTCAGCGGGAGTTTTATCAATTGCGCCAAAAACATTAAGGAACCGTCTGGGGCCAAGAGCAAAAAACCCTTTCCCTGTGAAACCAAAGCGGATCGGGAGTAGAGTGTTGTTTTATTTCCAGGATTTAAAAGAGTACGTTGAGTCGCTCTAAAATTTGGTGACCTGGCGTTGACCAAGGGCATGAAGAATACTGTTATTGTAGGCTCTATATAACTGCTACTACCTATAAGTGGTAATAGCTTAATTGAAAAAAACAAGGAGAATGACTTATGTTGTCAGGAGATGCGAAGAGATTGTACGGAATGTTAAAAAAGAAAGGTGTTGAGGCTATCACAAAATTGAAACCAGAAGATAGGGACATGATTATCAATGGAAATAAGAGGCTTTTCCAGGTGGAGAGGCAAAGAGCCAATCCCATGAATGATTATGTCATTGAAACCGCAATGGTCATTGATCGGTCTATTTTAACAGACCAATTCATTTATGACACTTTAAAAGAGCATGGAGTAATTTAAAAATGGAAATTCAAATCTTAGAAATAGGATCAAGATTAAACCTTGATGACCTGGAAGAGATCGCCGGTAATTTTCGGCGTACAAAAGGAGAGATTAAGCCACCGTTGAGACTTGGAAAAAAAGTTTCTACCGGAGATCCGGCGATGGGCTGGATCTCAAATTTGAAAGTAGCAGGTGGAAAACTTTGGGCGACTGTTTCAGACTTGCCGGGAAAAATAAGAACAGCTGTTGGCACAAAGCAATATAAATCCATTATTGCAGAGGTAATGTCTGATTACAGGTTGCATGGGCTTAACATTGGAAAGGTTTTATCATCTGTTGCATTACTTGGTACTGGCCTTAAAACCAAAAGCCTGGAAAGTTTAGCAAATTACATTGCAGTAAATGAAGTTGGAAGCTTTTCAAAGGTTCTTTGTTTTGAGCAGCAGGGTCCGGGAATTGCAGAACGGATTGAAGCAGCTGGAAATCTTTTAGAAAAAGAGACAAAAAAAACTAAGATACTATTAACTGAGCAAAACAGCCTCATAAAAGAGAGTATTGAGCTCAATTTAAATCAAGGAGTTAGAACAATGCCAGAATTAAAAACTTTTACAAACAAGACAGAAGCGGAAGACGATCTGTATCGTAGGGCTGAAAAATTGGCCTTTAAAACTGATAAATCCTTTGATGAGTGTTATAAGCACTTATTGACTGATTCAAGCGATCCTGCAGTAATTAAACTTACTGACAATCGGGAAACTGTTTTGACAGATATGGAAGCCGCAGGAGAGCAGCTGGACAGGGCAGCACAGAGATATATGCTCCATAACGACGTCTCTTATACAAAAGCTCTTTCCTTTGCCATGGAAGAAAATCCGAACCTGGCAAAAATTTATACTGGTTTAGACAGATGACTCTTAAATCAAGATTGAAATTGCTTGAACTAAAAAGCAAGCCGGTTGATTTGGAGCCGTTCACTAAACCCTGGTATCAGGCAGTGAAACGTGGTGATATCCAGGTTCGCTTTAATGTTTCAGTCACCGACAAACCACCCATAGGAGCTGTTAAACTTGCAGCAGGAGTTTATGCATGTCAAAGTTAATGTTTGACAGGGATTTGGATAGCATGTATTCTGTATTTAGCTTAGAAATATCTAAGTTTCGGTTTGGAAGCCGAAATAACCAAGGCGGAAACGCCATCATAGGCGTTTTTTTTATTCTGCTTGTATTTGGGCAGATAAAACGTGGAGACTTAAAGTCTGCCGGTTCCCTTGGTATCCGGTCTTCCAACCCGTTTTATCTGCCCTTTTTGTTTGGAAGCAATAGGGTGGACAACATAAAACCGAGGAGGTAAAGCATGGGAGTTTTAGCAGAGTGTCCAAATTGTCACAGGAAGCAGTCAACCAGGAATAAAGTCTGCACATGCAATTTAAACCTAGACAAATCTAAACAGAGTAAAAAGGTGAGGTATTGGATTTCCTACAGAATTAACGGCAAACAGAAGCGTGAATCAATCGGCTTTAAGATTTCAGTGGCAAAGGATGCAGACGCCAAGAGAAAGGTTCAAAAAAGAGAAAACCGGATATTTGATATCAAGTTGGATTCTAAAATGACCTTTAATGAACTGACAAGCTGGTATCTTAAACTGGCAAAAGTCCAGGCACTTGCAAGTTATCCTATTATAAAAATTCGCTTGTCAAAATTCAACCAGGTGTTTGGTAATTGGATTATATCTAATGTCAAACTTGCAGACTTGGAGAATTACCAGGCGATGCGCTTACAAGAGGGCTATGCTTGTAACACTGTGGATCATGATATAAAGAAAACACAAACCATGGTCATAAAAGCTTTTGATAATGATATGGTGAGTGGTGATATTCTTAAAGTGTTTAAGCGCTGTAAGCAGACTTTAAAGAAAGGTTCAGATGTCCGGGATCGGATATTGACCATTGATGAATTTGAAAGCATTAAAAATAACCTGTTAGAACATTTTAAGCCTATTTTCGCCACTGCTTATTATACAGGGATGCGAAAGTCTGAAATCTTTGGTTTGACCTGGGATAAACTCAACCTGAAAAGTCGTGTGATCAAGTTAGAGGCTTGTGATACCAAGAACGGAGAACCTCGCTCTATTCCTATCTGTGATAAGCTGTATGAGGTTCTAAATAAGATCCCTGTGGCCTTGCATGGTGGTCATGTGTTTCTTAAAGATGGGATACCACTTAAAGGTATCCTCTGCAATCTGATAAAAGCCTGTGAAAAAGCTGGTGTCATTTATGGCCGATATGAGAAGGGTGGATTTGTTTTCCATGATCTGAGGCATACCTTTGTAACGAACATGCGAAAATCAGGTGTTTCAGAGAGTGTTATTATGGATATAGTAGGTCATAGCACCCGTTCAATGTTTGATAGATATAACAAAATTGACTCCGAAGATACTAAGGCAGCTATTGATATTTTTGGTAAATATCTTGATAACAGCGTTGACCAAAGCGTTGACCAAGTAAAAGTAAACGGCTAAAAGGCAAACCACTATATTATGATAAACCCTTTAATATATAAGCAATTTTGGCGGTTTGTTTTTAGCCGTTACAATTCTTCTAATTACCATCCAAGGGTAAGATAGTCATGCATGGAAGTGGCAGCATCTCTTCCTGCTCCCATGGCAAGAATGACTGTCGCAGCTCCTGTAACAATATCGCCTCCTGCCCACACACCTTTTTTGGATGTCTTTCCATTTGCAGGGTCAGCAGTAATATTGCCCCACCTGTTCAACTCCAGTCCAGGTGTTGAACTTGTAAGCAGGGGATTTGCATTGGATCCTACAGAGACTACTACAAGATCGCAGTCAAAATCAAATTCAGAGCCTTCAATGGGAACAGGTCTTCTTCTGCCTGAATCATCAGGTTCACCCAACTCCATTTTAAGACATTCCATTCCTGTCACTCTGCCGTTTTCATCTCCATAAAATTTTGTAGGGTTGGTCAGAAGAACAAATTCAATTTTTTCTTCTTCAGCATGGTGCAGCTCTTCATCCCTTGCAGGCATCTCTTCTCTGGATCTTCTGTAAACAACCTTTACAGATTCAGCTCCAAGCCGCATGGCTGTTCTGGCTGAATCCATGGCAACATTTCCAGCGCCCAGGACAACAACATTTTTGCCCCTTGCAATTGGAGTGTCATATTCAGGAAAAAGATAGCCCTTCATCAGGTTTGTACGGGTTAAATATTCATTTGCTGAATATATACCGATAAAATTTTCACCCTCAATATTCATAAATCTTGGCAGACCTGCGCCAACTCCAATATATGCGGCATCATAGCCCTCTTCAAAGAGTTCATCAATGGTGACAGAAGCACCGACCACGGTATTACACTCAATGTTTGCTCCCATTTTTTCAAGGGATGCAATTTCTGAAGCTACAATCGCTTTTGGGAGACGAAATTCCGGGATTCCATAGACCAATACTCCGCCTGGTTTGTGAAAAGCTTCAAATATTGTGACATCATGACCCTTAAGCAGAAGATCTCCTGCAACAGTAATGGCTGATGGTCCTGATCCGATAATAGCAACTTTTTTTCCTGTTTTCTCTGCAACTTCTGGAACTTCTCCGGAACCATTCTCTCTCTCCCAGTCAGCAGCAAATTTTTCAAGATAACCTATTGCAACCGGGTCTCCTTTTTTGCCCAAAATACATACACCTTCACACTGGTCTTCCTGGGGACAGACACGCCCGCACACAGCAGGAAGCGCATTTGTCTCCCACAGTTTTTTTGCAGCACCTGAAAAATCTTTTTCAGCAATTAATTTTATAAATTCAGGTATTTTAACGGAAACCGGACATCCATCTACACATAAAGGTTTTTTGCACTGAAGACATCGTGAAGCTTCAACCATGGCCATCTCTTCTGTGAGCCCAAGCGGGACCTCATCAAAATTTCTTCTTCTTGCATCAGGGTCTTGTTCAGGCATTTTTGCCCGGGGTGTTTTTATTTTTTTAGACATTTATCTCCTCCATAACTCACAATTCATTACGTGTTTTACCAGGTTAATTTTATTATGCAATAGATATTTTACAGGCTTCAAGGCTTTGCTTTTCATCTTCAAGATATGAAGCAAGACGTTTTCCGAGTTCATCAAAATCTACTTTATGCCCATCAAATTCAGGTCCGTCAACACAGGCAAATTTAGTATCTTCGCCAATTGAGACCCGGCAGCATCCGCACATACCTGTACCATCCACCATAATGGGATTAAGACTGACAATAGTTTTGACATTCATCTCTTTGGTGATAAGGCTGCAGAACTTCATCATTGGTATGGGGCCTATGGCAACCACAAGATCAATATCATCTTTTTTCAGAGTCTCTTTTAAAACATCAGTAACAAATCCGTGATGTCCCATTGAACCATCATCTGTACAGATATGCAGCCTTGTTGATGCAGCTTTCATCATCTCTTCCATGATCAGAAGATCATAGCTTCGTGATCCCAGAATAGTTGTAACATCATTGCCGGCTTCTTTTAATGCTTTTGTGATGGGATGAAGAACTGCAATTCCGGTTCCGCCTCCAACACAGACAACTTTTCCAAAGTTTCCAATATGAGTTGGACTGCCAAGGGGGCCTATAAGAGCATAAAATTCATCTCCAACTTTTAACTCCTTAAATTTTGTCGTAGATGTGCCTACTACCATATAAATAATTGTAATTGTCCCTTTTTCCGGGTCAGTGTCAGCCATTGTCAAGGGGATGCGCTCTCCTGTTTCATCGGCCTGAAGTATCACAAATTGACCTGGTTTGGCTTTTTGTGATATGCGTGGAGCTTCTATTTCATTAAGGATAATGGTTCCTTGAGCCATCTCCTCACGATTTACAATTTTTGACATTTTTTCCTCCTGTTAATTCCAATTTTTATTTTTCAATCCATAACTAAAAAATTCAATATTTGCTGTTATATAGTACCTGACCTAAAACCGCCAGTTTTTAGTTTAGCACCCCTTATAATAAAATATTCCTATTCTATAAAAAAAAAAATAATAAAAGCAAGTTTAAAACAATAAATAGGTAACACAAATAAAATACCAAATCCTACCATAACAGTATGATTTTATTAGGCTTGACAAGTGCAAACTTCTTATCATACAAAGGGTTCGGTGGTAGTAAAAAACAGTATGGAATATTTGGAGAACTTAAAAATTTATTGATTAAATAAATGCTGAAAAAGGCTTGAAATGGTCACCTCTCGCCACAACAAAACATGAAAGTGTTAATTTGGGGTTTGTAAAGGCATGTAAAATATATAAATATAAAAAAATAATACTATCAAAATCAGGAAAATTATATCAAGGGAAATAAAATGGAGAAGTTCAAAACACTACTAAAATGGTACAATCTTACAGCTGTTATTGTAATCTTGTTTGTTGCTGTTGTTTTTGCAAGTGTTGAATCAGCAGATGTTGGCAAAGTAAGACCTGATGTTATAAACATAGATTCCATAAAAACATTTGGTGATCTTGAGCGGCCTTCTGTACCTTTTCTCCACGATAAACATACAGATGCAGTTGAGAAGTCAGGAGGAGACTGTAAGACCTGCCATACAACCAAAGATGGTAAATTATCACAAAAATTTATGGGTTGGGACAATAAAAATCAAAAGGCAGCAATGGATAATTTCCATATCAATTGTATTGGATGCCATGAAGATTCAATGGGAAAAGGTCAAACATCAGGTCCTGTTGCATGTGCTGACTGCCATCAGAAAAGTTCTGCAATATCATCTTCACGCCAGGAGATGGGACTTGATAATTCACTTCATTACCGTCACACAGAAGCTTATGATAACAAATGTGAAGTTTGCCATACTGATTGTGAAAGCCATGTCTTTAAAAAAGGTGAAGAGACAACGTGCAGGCATTGCCACAATGGCGAACAAGCTGAAAAAAAGGTGACTACTCTTGAACAGGCTGCACATGAGTCCTGTATTACCTGTCATATGACAAGAGAGGCTGAGAAAGAAGATAGCGGACCTGTAAAATGTGCAGGGTGTCATGACCTTGAAGCCCAGAAAAGTGTGAAAAAAATTTCACCTGTCCCACGCATGGAGAGACAGCAGCCTGATGTGCTTATGGTAAAAACAGGCAATGAGGATCTTGATAAACCTGGCAAAAACAGAATGAATTTTGTTGCTTTTAATCATAAAGCCCATGAAAATTATAATGATACATGCCGGGTTTGCCATCATGAATCAATGTCTGCCTGTAATTCATGTCATACCCCGGAAGGTTCTGAAGATAGTAAAGGTGTCTCCCTTGAGCAGGCAATGCACAAAATGGACAGAGATCAGAGCTGCATAGGGTGTCATGAAGCTTTGCAGCATGAAACTCAGTGTGCAGGATGTCATGGGTTACTGTCGAAAAATCGAAAAAAGGATGATGCTTCATGTCTTATGTGCCATGTCAAGCCTCCTGGAGGAGCCCAAATGGATGAATCATTGGCCAGAATGATGATTGAACAGCGTCCAATGCAGTCTCAAACATTTGATGCCCAAGATATTCCGGAAAAAATAGTGATTAAAGATCTGTCTGATAAATATGAACCAGTTGATTTTCCTCATCGTCAGATAGTTAATAAAATTGCCCAGAATATACAAGATAATAAACTGGCAGCCTATTTTCATGCTGATAAGGCAACCTTGTGCCAGGGATGTCACCATAACTCACCTGCCACAAAAAAGCCCACAAGCTGTAACAATTGCCATGGCAAACCTTTTAATGAAAAAGATATGAATAAGCCTGGATTAATGGGTGCATATCACATTCAATGCATGGAGTGTCATACAAATATGAAAATAGATAATAATGGCTGTACAGACTGCCATGAGGAAAAAAAATAGTGTTTAAACGACAATCCAAACAGGAATTATATAAGTAAGGATACTTTATATTAACGAGGTAAATATATGTCCATAACAAGAAGAAAATTTTTAGGATGGATGGGAGCAGCTGGTGTTGGTACAACAATTGGTAAAACACAAGCCCGTGCATCTTCCGGGAAAGAGTTTACCGGCTATCCAGACAGCTTTGGGGTTCTGCATGATGAAGCAAGATGTGTAGGCTGCAGATCATGTGAAGAAGCCTGTAATCAGGTTAACAATCTGCCCAAGCCTGAAAAATCTTTTAAAGATGAATCTGTTTTAGATGGAAAACGCAGACCAGAAGAGGATTCATATACTGTTGTAAATAAATACAAAACTTCAAAAGGAACAAGGTTCAGCAAAATACAATGCAACCACTGTCTTGAACCTGCATGCGCTTCTGTATGTTTTGTTGCAGCATTTTCAAAAGAGCCTTCCGGCGCAGTTGTATATGACCCCACCGTATGTGTGGGATGCAGATACTGCATGATGGCATGCCCCTTTGAAGTACCTGCATATCAATATGATGATGCTTTTACTCCCGAGATTACCAAATGTACCATGTGTGCTCCAAGACTTGAAAAAGGACTGCTCCCCGGTTGTGTTGAAGTCTGTCCAAAAGAGGCTTTAACATTTGGGAAACGTGATGACCTTATTAAAATTGCAAAAGAGAGAATAAGAAAACATCCTGATCGTTATGTTGATCATATCTACGGCGAAAAAGAGATGGGTGGAACAAGCTGGTTGTATATTTCAGATGTTCCCTTTGAAGAGATCGGCATGAGAGAAGATCTTGGAAATACTCCAGCACCAAACCTAACTTCAGGAGCGTTGCATGTTGTTCCAATGGTTGTAGCCCTGTGGCCGGTTTTTCTTACAGGTATGTATGGAATGACAAAAAGGCGGGAGAAAATAGCTGCTGATGAAAAGGATAATGCTGTTGCAGATGCTGTTCAGAAAGCTGAAACCAAAGCTACAGATGAGCTGTCAAAAGCACAGGAGCAGGCAAAGAAACAGCAGGAAAATGCTTTGAAAAAAGCAGAAACAGATAAAGAAAAAGCTGTTAAAGAGGCTCTTGAAAAAGTAGCTGAGGAAGCTGCAAAAGCCGCCGAAACGGCTGAGACAGACCCCCCAGATGAATCAGCCGAATCAGCCGAGACAGCCGAAGCCAAACCTGAAGATGAGCCAAAACCTGAGGAGGGATCTTAAGATGTCTGAGCAAGAAGCTGTTGCAACACAAGAAGATGTTGCCATGGAAAATAAATCACTGTTTACTCCCTTTAATGTTATCGCAGGAGTAATTGTAATTGTGGGACTGGTGCTTACAATTTTAAGATTTACAAAGGGCCTTGGCTCTGTAACAAACCTCTCCAATACCCAGCCCTGGGGTCTCTGGATAGGCTTTGATCTTATGTGCGGAGTTGCACTTGCTGCAGGTGGCTATACAACATCGGCAGCCTGTTATATATTTGGCATGAAAAAATATCACTCTGCAGTAAGAGCTGCAATCCTGACAGGTTTTCTCGGGTATGCAACTGTGCTTGTATCCCTGTTATATGATGTGGGACGTCCCGATCGTCTACTCATGGCATATCCCTTTATTGTCCAGCAGGGCACAACTTCACTTCTCTTTGAAGTGGGCTTGTGTGTAATGCTTTATCTCATAGTCCTTTTTCTGGAATTTACTCCAATACCTCTTGAGTGGCTGGGATTTAGAAAAGCCCGTGCAATTGCCGTAAAAGTAACCATGGTGCTTACAATATTTGGTGTTGTTTTATCAACTCTGCACCAGTCATCTCTTGGAGCGCTTTTCCTCATTGCACCTTCAAAACTTCATCCGCTGTGGTATTCACCATATATAGCTGTATTCTTTTTTGTATCAAGTATAATTGCAGGACTTTCCATGGTGATATTTGAGGGTTCGCTTTCGCACAAGGTGTTTCATTCAAAAATGGATAAAACTTATCTTGAACAACATGAACCCCTTGTTTTCGGGTATGCAAAAGCTGCAGCCATTGTTTTGTTTGGATATTTTATAATAAAAATTGTCGGAGTTGCTGCTGACAATCACTGGCATCTTCTCGGCACCCCTTACGGAATCTGGTTTCTTGTGGAAGTCTTAGGGTTTGTGGTCTTACCATGTTTTCTTTTTACAATAGGCTCCCGGGATAAAAACCTTGATTTAATAAAAACTTCTGCAATTATATCAATAATCGGAATTGTTTTAAACAGACTAAATGTGTGTATAATTGCCTTTAACTGGCAAAAACCCTTAGCTGAAAGATATATTCCATCCTGGATGGAAGTTATGCTCACTATATTTATGGTAACATGCCTGATCCTTGTTTTCAGATTTATTGTCACAAGAATGCCGGTTTTTTATGAACACCCTGATTTTAAAGAAGAACATCACTAAGAAGGAACAAACAAATGGAAGATACAATCTATACACTTCAAGATTTTATGCTGCATACAGAATCCATAACATACATAATTATGGGAATCTCCTTAATATGTGTTGTTGGTTTCTGGTTTTTTTTGACAGGTACAGAAGAAGATTGAAGATTTTAAATATATTGAGTCTGCAAAGACCTTTGAATAGTTGAAGGAGAAAGTATGACAGATAAAACAAACTGGGACTGGGAGACAAAAGAGAAGCAGATTTCCGATCTGAACGAGTGGAAATCCTCTTATAACTGGGTCGAAGAGCCCTATGCCAGTCCTGATGGTGAAAAAATTGCAGCCATTGTAAACACAGATGACATGGAATTCAATGTTTGTGAAAACAGTAAAGCGTGGGAAATAGAAGAGCCCTTTGAAAAAGCCTACTCTTTAAGATATTCTCCAGATGGAAGGCTAATAGTACTTGCCGCCGCAGATGATGAATGGAAGACAGTGGTTGACGGAAAACCCTGGGAAACTATTTTTGATTTTTTATGGGATTTAAGATTCAGCAAAGACGGCAAAGCAATTGCTGTGGCAACCCAGACCGATGGAGAGTATTGCATGGCTGTGAATGATGTCCCATGGAAAGATTCATACAGTTTTATAACATGCATGACTTTGAGTGATGACGGGAAAAATTCTGGTTCTGTGGTTCAGACAATTAATTTGGGGCAGGCAGAGGTCTTTAAATTCCAGAAGGGTGCTTTTTCTGCTGCTGTAAATGGTGTTCCCTGGGACACTAATTTTGTAAATGTCTGGAATATGGCATTTAATGCAGATGGCTCAAAACTTGCTGCAGAAGTCAGGCTAAATCTTTATGATTATACAATAGCTGTTGATGGCAAGGCATGGAACAGTATTTATGGCTGTGTTTGGGAACCTATATTTCATCCAAATACAAACAGTGTGATAGCACCGGTGAAAGTCAAAGATGGATGGACTTTGGCCCAGGATGACAATATATTATGGGACAGCAGATTTGCCCAGGTATGGCATCAGATGGTAAGCAGGCAAAGTGATAAAATTGCAGCCATAGCAGCTACATCCTATGGAAAATGGACAGTTGCTGTTGATGGAAAACCCTGGGACATAACATTTGGCGATATGGTAACAGATGCTGTTTTCAGCCCCGATGGCACTCAAATAGCATGTATTGGAACAGACAGCGGTAAATATACTATCTGCAATGATGGCAAAGCCTGGGACATTAAGTGCGATATGGTCTGGAAACCGGTTTTCAGCCCTGACGGCAGTAAAATTGCCGCAAAAATTGACAAAAACGGCAAAAGAACAATTGCTGTAAACGGCAAACTCTGGAATAAAATGTGCGACGAAGTGTGGGAGCCTGTTTTCAGTCCTGATGGCAGTAAAATACTTTGCCGCAGTGTGGAAGATGGAAAATATTATAGAAGAGTAATTCCTGTGAGCGAATTTTGAAAGATAAAAAGGGGAATAAAAAAAATGAATAGTTTTAACTCCATTTATAATTTTGTAAGTGGTCCTCTTGTATGGCTTGCCTTTATTGTTTTTATAGGGGGATCCATATACAGAATCCGGAACCTTATTATACTTGTGAATAAAAAAGAGAGATTTATTTATACTTATATGAGCCTTAAATACAGCCTTAGATCAATCAGTCACTGGATTGTTCCCTTTGCAACTATAAGCTGGCGCACACGTCCTGTAATGACAATAACAACTTTTATTTTCCACGCAGGTCTTGTTATAATGCCGTTTTTTTTAAGTGCCCATGTCATAATGTTTCATAATGCATGGGGATTTTCTTGGGGAAGCCTTCCTGAAGGCTTTACCGATGCAGTAACTCTGATAGTTATTATATGCTGTGTTATTTTTTTACTGCGGCGGGTTGCTTTAAGAGATGTTAAATTTTTAACAGATGCATCTGATTATGCTGTTTTACTCATAGCAGCAGCACCTTTTATAACCGGCTTTCTTGCATATCATAATTTTGGCAGCTATCATTTCTGGATAATTCTTCATATTCTTTCAGGAGAGATAATGCTTGTGGCAATACCGTTTACAAAGCTTAGGCACATGCTATATGCAGTATTCACAAGAGCTTATATTGGATCTGAATTTGGTAAAATCCGTCATGCAAGGGATTGGTAAAAATAGTGATTGATAAGGAGAGTTTTCAAGATGGCACTACCCTATATAGAGTATGAAAAAAATATAATTGATGAAGGTCTTGAAACAGGAATGAAAAACCTGACTCAAGAGAGAATTGATAAGGCTCTGGCAAAAGTTCTTGATGGTGAAACAGGTGCGAAACTTAAAGCCTATGTTGATACATGTGTGCATTGCGGTCTGTGTTCAGATGCCTGTCATATGTACCTTTCTACCAAAAGAGACCCAACACTTACACCTGCGGGCAAAGTAAAAAGGAGTTTATCAGTTCTATTGGAGAACAGAGGTAATATTACACCGGAAATCATTAAAAAGGTTTCTATTGTAGCTTCCACAGAGTGTAATCTTTGCAAGCGCTGCGTCCATTATTGCCCCTTTGGAATAGATATAGCTTATATGATGTCTGTTGTTAGAAGAATATGTCATTTGTGTGGTGTGACTCCTCTTTATATCCAGGATACAGCGCACAGCCATGCTGTTACGCAAAATCAGATGTGGGTTAAAGAGGATGAGTGGATAGACACTCTTCAATGGCAGGAGGAAGATGCCAGAGAAGAGATTCCCGATTGCAGAATCCCCCTTGATAAAGAGGGGGCGGATTTCATGTATTCTGTAATAGGTCCTGAACCCAAGTTCCTGGCCCAGTTGCTGTACCAGACAGCCATAATTTTTAATACAGCTGGCCTTAACTGGACAATGCCCTCTTGTCCAGGCTGGGACAATAGTGATATGGCCATGTTTACAGGTGACAGCGAAATCATGGGACGAAATAAGAGATTTCATTATGAAGCTGCTCAAAGGCTTAAGGTCAAAAGAATTGTCATGGGTGAGTGCGGTCATGCATTCCGTTCTGTATGGGATATGGGAAACAGATGGTTGGGCTGGGGAATGCCTCCGGTTCCCATGGTGCATGCCATAGAATTCTATTATGATCTTCTTAAAAGTGGTAAAATAAAAGTAAAGGAAAAGTATAAAAAATCTGTAACCCTCCATGATCCCTGCAATACAATAAGAGGCATGGGACTTCACGAAAAAGCACGTTATGTTGTAAATGAGCTTTGTGAAAATTTCATAGAGATGCATCCAAACCGTGAGCATAATTACTGCTGTAATGCCGGTGGTGGAGTTATCAACTGCGGCCCTCCCTTTAAGAAAAAAAGGGTGGCAACCAACCGGATTAAAGCGCAGCAGATTGCAGATACAGGAGCGGAAATATTAATAACTCCCTGTCATAACTGTCACAGCGGTATGGAAGATATTATAGGTGATTATGGAGTTGGCATGCATGTGAAGTTTATCAATGACATCATGTACGAGGTTATGGAAAAACCTGAAATCGAATAAGATAAATTCAGCGTTAATATTGAAACACAAAAAAGGTTGTTGAGAACTATTCAACAGCCTTTTTTGTTATTTTCATCAATAAACTGGGAATTGACCCCCTTTTTGTTAAAGATATCCTCTCCTGCTTAAAAAATATCAGGTCCAACTATGGATCCATGGGCATTTTTGAGCTCTAAAAGTTCCTGTTTCTGCTGAGCAAGTATCTCAAACAGAGCCTGGGGAATATTCTCTTCCATTGAATAGGCATCCTGCTGGAGTTCAACTCTTTTTAATATATTATCAACATAGAGGGAAAATTGTTTTGTATAAAGCTCTTTTGTGTAATCTTTATTGATAATATCTTTAAACAATGATTTCAGATCTTCATATTTTGGAAGATTTCCAATGGGCGTTGCAATATATTCAACTTCATTGTAGGCATATCTTTCAAGCCAGGAAAGCCATACTTTTACATCTTTTTTTTCACCGATGAGTTTAGAAGAGTCGCCGCCACGGGCTTTATCTGTAAGAAAATAGTTCAAACCTGCCATAACAGGTTTGTACTCTTTTTTTATTTTATCACTTCCAAAGAATTTAAACTGGGCATTCATGTAATCCCCTAATGCGCCTGGAATAAAGGGAGCATTTGCCCATGGCGCTCTTTTAACCCCTGTGGCTCCAACTTCTGTTGCAGTGGCAGCAGAAACAATGCATGCTCCAATGACAACCCCGGCATCTGAAGTTTGTGCAGCCCATACAGGAGGCATTGTATCTGCATCCCGCCCGCTGTAAGTGAAAACTCTTGTCAAGGCACCATCTGGATTTTCAGCTTCATCTGAGTAATTATCAAGTGATGGTGATCTCAGTGTACATCTAGAATTGGGATGGGATAGAGGAATGTTTTTGTTGTCATTGTCAGTTTTACCCTTAAACCACTCTCCCTGGAAATTAAAACCCTTGTCAGGATGTTCCTCATTATTGCCTATCCAGTGGGGAACCTTTTTCTCATCAATTAATACATTTGACCATATTACTTCATGCCCGGGTTTTCTCAAGACTTTCATTAAAAGAGGATCACCTTCAAGATTAACATCTTCAACAATGCCGAAAATCCCGGCTTCCGGGTTCACTGATCTTATGGATCCATCATCTGCTATCCACATCTGGGCAAGATCATCGCCGATAAATACATTTCCTGCCATGGCAGTGGTGGTTTTTCCGCACCCGCTTGGAGCAGCGCCTGCAACCCATGTTACACGGCCATTGGGGCCATGTATCCCTGTGATAAACATATGTTCGGATAACTCTTTACCAAGATTTTCGTAAACAGCCTTATCCACGGCAAATCTGTGGTTTCCTTTTTTCAGCAGCAAAGTGTTGCCAGCATAGGTGCACTTAAAGCTGTATGTTGTCTGGAATTTTCTATCCATGAACACTCTTGCATTGGGAAGATCTTCATCCCTGTTTAAACCTTCACTGTGAACATTGGTGAAAAAATGTCCAAGTTTTTCAACCTCTTGATCAAAATCAGCAAAGGCATTTCTGTAAAGCAGTTCTGCACTGTGGGATACATATGTGGAACTTGTAATCTCCAGAGCAGGATTTGACACAGGTGTTCCCACAGGGCCTCTCATGTAAAATCCAATGATCATGGTCATATCCTTCATGATATTCTTCATATTGGATCTGACCTGCTCTAAGGCAGTCGGTCTGTCCATTCTATTGGCAAGGGAACTTACATGATCTTCCGGATTTGCAATATAATATGTTCTGTCAACTATTCTTCCCTGTTCTCCGGCAAGGTCAAAGTGAATGGTATGTCCTTCCATGGCAAGGGGGGTCTCTTCGCCCTTTTCAATTGAAAGATCATTAATAAACTTCAAATCTTCAGACGATCCAGTGTTGACAAAAATAGAGCTAGGATTGCAAAGAACAATTGAATTGGCGATTCTTATTAAAACTTCGGAATTTTTTATTTTTAAAATTCTGGTCAGATGCTTCTCCTCCATATATTGTTCAAATATGGTTTTAGCTTTTTCAATTGTATCTATTTTCCCGAGTTCATTAATTAAATCCATCTCTTTGTCTGTTCTCTGCATAATTATCCTCATTTTAAAAAGTCCTGTTGATAAAAATTACCTTTTACCTTCTACCATTATATACAAAAAAATCAAATATTAAATTCTGGATGTTTATTAAAAGTTTGGATTGTATTTTGATGTAAATTTATATAAACACAGGCAGAAGAAAGCTTAAATCTTTAGGAGCATTATGGATAAAAAAATATTTGCAGATTTGCACAACCATACCACAGCATCGGATGGGGATTTTACACCGGATGAACTGGTGGAGCAGGCAAAGATAAATGGAATCAAGGCAGTAGGAATCACAGATCATGACACCCTCAATGGTTTGAAAGATGCGCTTGCCGCAGGAAGAAAACAGAAGATTGAAGTTATTCCGGGTGTGGAAATATCCATCAGGTTTAAACGGTCTTATTTTACAGGTACCCTGCACCTTCTGTGTTATTTCAATAAAAACATGCTTGCAGACAATGATTTTGTAAAAGAGTTTGAAAAGATTTTAGCTAAAGGAAGGGGTGAAAAACTTGTAAAGGTTAGAATTGATGAAATAAACAGGTTTTTTGGCCCCCAATCTTTTAAATCAGGCGAGAAAGATCCACTGTTAAAAAGAGATCTTGAATTTGAGGATATTGCAGCTTTAAGCAGTAATGCAACAAGACGTCATTTTGCTGTTGCATTAAAAGAGTCTTTCAATATAACAAACAGTGATATAATTAATACAATTATCGGCAACAGCAGTAAAGCATATCTTCCTTCTGGAATTCAATTAAAAGAGGTGGTTGATTTTATCCGCAACAACAGAATACTTGCAGTTCTGGCCCATCCTGCAGCAGGCTCTTTCCCGGGAGAAGGCCATTATAAAGAAGTATTGCCCCGTTTTGAGATTGTAGAACAGATTTTTCCTGAATTTCTTGAAGCTGGTATCAATGGTCTTGAAGTTTATTACCCCGGTCATACAAAAGAATATCAGGAATTGCTCAAATCATGGGCTTTAAAACATAAACTCATAATTACCGGTGGGTCAGACTGCCACGATGGGAAAGAACGTCCATTTGGAGTGCAGGGAATTTCGCAGTCAGAATTTGAACTATTTAAGGAAGCCTTGATTTGGAAAGAAAATAAATTGTCATAAAAAAGAGGAAAAATCGTCATGAGAAGAAAACATAAAGAGATTACAGATAAAAAAGAGATTGAAAAAATTTTAAAGAAAAGCCAGATATGTCATATTGCAATGGTAGATAAAGATAAACCATATATTGTTCCAATGAATTTTGGTTATGAAAATAAAACTCTGTTTTTCCACTGTGCTTTAGAAGGCAGAAAAATTAATTTGATCAAAAAAAACCCCAATTTATGTTTTGAAGTTGATCAGGTTGTCCAGTTTAAAAAAGCAAAGCTTGCCTGTGACTGGTCAATTGAATATAAAAGCGTGATAGGGGAAGGCAGAGCTCAATTGTTGTATGATCCAGAAGAAAAAAGAGAGGCTTTGGATATTATCATGGCGCAATATTCAGGTAGAACCTTTGAGTATCCCAGTGAAATGCTTGAAAAAACTCTTGTGATAAAACTGGTAATTGACAAGATGACCGGGAAGCAATCTTGATGAAACAGGTCAAAATAACGGTGGAAGAGATGAATGACAGCATAGATAAAACAATATTTTCAGATCTTGAATCCTGTGATCCTGAAGAGGTGGTTTCACGAACCGGTTGTAGATTTGATAAAATAGCGAATCAATATTTTGTAAATATCTGGGGGCATGAATATTGTGTTGATTTAAATAGATATGAAGTCCAGCCAAAAGGAACAGGCATAAAAACTTATCAGGATTTCTTATATCTGTTTATTTTGTATTATCTTATGCAATCAAAAGCCATCAAACCTTCCGGGGAATGGGTGTCGGAAAAAGATATCCCCTCGGGAGCTGCTTTTTTCCGGGGACCCCACACTATTCCGGGCAATTTAATTACAAGTCGATTTGGCAATGATATAGATGCTTTTAAAAAAGAGAGCAAAAAATTAAATGGGATCAGTCTTGATATGGCAGATGCAGCCTTTAGTTTTGAAATTACTCCGGCCATACCCGTTGCAGTATTGTATTTTATGGGTGATGAAGATTTCCCAAGTGAGGCAAAATTGCTGTTTGACAAGACAATAGGACTTCATTTGACTTTGGATATTATTTTTGCCCTTGCCGTGGAGATCTGCAATACACTTGGAACAACAAAGGATCATCAATAATGCGTAAATTGATTTTATAACAGTTTGGGTAGTAAATGTTGAACATCAGATTCATTAAAGCAAAACTGCATATCAATAAACCTGTTTCTCAATTTTTTGATTTCATCTTTAACTGTTTTTTTGTTTTTAATAAGATCTGCCATTAAACCAGCCAGAGTCTGGAAATCTCTCTCTTTCATGCCAAAACGTGTCATCTCAGATACTCCCATTCTCAGGGCTCCTGATGCTGTAAAACCCTCTTCCACAGGGGTTGCCTGATAGTTGACAATAATATTGTTCTCTTCAAGTTCCCGGGCAATTTTAGCAGCTTTGCCATATCCTACATTTAAAACAACCTGATGGGTCTGGGTAAAGGATATTTCTGGATCTCCTGCAACATCAAGACTCTGATCTTTTAAGGAAGTGGCAAAGGCTTTGGCATTGGAGATTACAGCTTTTTGATATTCATCCTTAAAATGATTCATTTCATAGGCAGCAAACAAAAGACCTGTCATGGTTCCAAGGTGATGGTTGCTGACACTTCCCGGAAATGTTCTTCTCTGGACAGCTTCCCAAAGTTCATACTCAAGATCATTTTCATTGAAATCAGATGCAATTACCCCCCGCTGGGTGCCGAAATAGGTTTTATGGGTGGAGCCGGTTACAATATGGGCACCCTCTTTTAAAGGTTCCTGGAAATGCGGGCCGTAAAGCCCAAGTACATGTGCCATGTCATACATCACAAGGCAGCCTGGGGCAAATTCATCCACAAGTCTGCGGATTTGAGAAACCGGTTCTTTATGGAGAATCATGCTTTTACCAAGGATAACAAGTTCAGGCTGATGCTCTTTAATAATTGTTTCACAGGCTTGAATATCAATTTTATATGGATTCTCCTTAAGTACAGGGAAATTTATAACAGCTGGTTTTTCAGTTTTGGGATCCCTTGCCACAAAATCACGAAGCGCTCCCATGGGCTGGGCGCTTAAATGCCCGCCTTTTATAATATGGTTGTTCATGATTTTTTTGATTTTATGCTGCTCATTTTTCCTGTCAGTCCTGTTTAGAAAATCCACAAGTGCACTGAAAAATGCAGTGTTGGCCATCTGCCCTGAAATAACTCTTGATTCTATATTTTGGCACCCAAAAAAGGTTTTAAATTCCTGGTTCAAAAGATTTTCAACTTCTCTTATAAACTCGGTTCCCTGGTAATAGAATACATCTTCTCCAAAAAAGGCCTTTATCTCTTTATGTTCTGCATATCTGTTTACAGGATCACTTATGGATAAGAGCCTTGAAACATATGACTGGCTCATTTCCGACGGGATAAGGTTTATACACTCTTTTGCACGCCATGTATGATTGGTCAGTGCCTTTGAAATGAGAATATTTGCAAGTTCAGGATAGTTTTTACTGTTCTTCGTTTTCTGTTTTAACCTTAACTGATCATGGGGGATGGATCTGACAAAGGGCGGAGCCTGGGAGCTCATATGCCAGGGAACAACAATACCGGCACACTGTTTTTTCCTGATTTCTATCTCAAGTGCTGCGCCTTCTATAATATTGCTGTCAATCAATGCCAGAGCAACAGCCCGCCTTTTGGGTTTTTCTTTAAATATGCCATCAAGCCCGCTTCCTTCTGGTTCCTGATATGGAATCATTGTTCCTGAAGTTATATGTCCCACATGTTTATCCTGTACAAATACCTTGTATCCTGCCCTTGCAATACCTTTTCCGGTAATGGCAATGGGCATTATCATCCTTGGAAGATGGGCAATATTTTCAAATTTTTGTTCCATGATATTTTTAAAGGCAAGGTATTGCAGGAAGAGGGCATCTTTTCCTATAAAATCTCCTTTCATGTAAGAAAAACTAACTGCAAATTTGGATAGTTTGGATGCAAAGATTGGAATTTCTGTTTCATCATGATCCAGGCCCAGCTCATGACCGTATAGAGGAAGACCTGCTTCAAGCCTTAAGGTATCCCTTGCACCAAGCCCGATGGGAGCAGCTCCTTTTTGAAGTAAAAGATCCCAGATAAAGCCTGCATTACTTCTTTGAATAAAAAGTTCAAATCCCAGGGGTTCCCCGGTATATCCTGTTCTTGCAAGACAAATTTCAATGCCATTGATATCAACTGTGCTCAGGCTGTTTCTAACAGGTTCGGGCAGACTGCCCTGTGTTATGATTTGTTCCATGATAATTTTTGAAAAAGGGCCCTGGAGGGAAATCATGGCCTCTTCAAAGGTTTTGTCAACCATTTCAACATCCTGAAATGATTTCAGATGTTTTTCAAAATGGGCAACATCTTTATCTCTGTTTGACGCATTGACAACAAGCAGGTATTCATCAGGTTTAAATCTGTATAGATAAGCGTCATCAGTTGCACCGCCATTTGAGTTTTGTATCAAAGTATACTGACTTTCTCCTATATCAAGAGCCATGGCATTATTGGTAAGAACATGCTGTAAAAATGACAGGGTATTGCTGCCTCTAAAATAGAGTCTTCCCATGTGGGAAACATCAAAGATGCCTGCTTTTGTCCTGGTTGCCATATGTTCATTAATAATACCTTCAGGATATTGAATCGGCATTTCCCAGCCGCCGAATTCTACAATTTTTGCATCAAGTTTCTGGTGTTTGTAGTAAAGCACAGTTCTCAAAAGTTTGTTCATATTATTCTCTTTCAATATAATTATAGTTTATTATAAAAAAAACTTAATAAAAGCTTGATAATATGTCAACGAATAAAGGCTTGACAGATTCCATTCATACTGGATATATAAAAATATTCAATCCATATCCCATAAGAATCAAACCAAAAAGTCCAGTAAAAAATCCCATAATAATGATAACTCTGTACAGATTTTTATTTGCTCCATGAGTTCGTGATAATTGTATACTGTCAAATTGAATTGAGCCGTCTGAAGACCGGTTCTCCTGTTCATATTTTTCAAGAAGTTTATTTTTTTTACGACCCTTGATAACCATGAACATTCCAGCTGATAAGAAGATACATCCTGTGATTAGAAACATAATTTTTCCTGTCTTGGTTTAAAGTATTTTGATTTTAAAATAACACATTCCAGGACCATTATATACAAAATTTAATTATATATTATTTGCGCAATACAAGGCTCAGATGTTATGAAGGCTTCTGTTTTAAAGACAAAAGAAAAATATAAAGAGCATCATGATGCAGGGCAGGAAAAATTGTAAATAATATGGTTTTTTTTACACTCGGTAAATACAAAGAGATCCTCAGAATAAGTCTGCCCCTCGTACTGAGCATGGGCGCCACTACCTTTATGGAGTTTACAGATAGGATTTTTTTAGGCCGGTATTCACTGGATGCCCTGGCAGCCTCCATGCCGGCAGGAATTACTTCTTTTTTGTTCGCCTCTTTTTTCATAGGGGCAGCAGGATATGTAAATGTGTTTATTGCCCAGTATACTGGTGCCAATGACAACAAAAAGGTAGGTGCATCCCTGTGGCAGGCGATCTATTTTTCAATTTTTGGCGGTATTCTCATGGCACTTTTAGCTTTTACCTCAGTCAAGTTATTTGCGTTTATAGGTCATGCGCCGGAGATTCAAAAGCTTGAGGTGATTTATTTTCGTATCCTGTGCTATGGTACAGGGGCCATCATCCTGGGAACCACCCTTTCCTGTTTTTATTCAGGAAGGGGACTGACCAAAAACGTTATGCTGGTCCATATCATTGGAACACTCTTTAACATTCCTTTAGATTATGCAATCATAAATGGTGTCTGGGGATTCCCTGAACTTGGCATTCAAGGAGCGGCCATTGCAACTGTAATGTCATGGATACTTATTACATTTATCTTTATCATTTTAATTTTTAACAAAAAATATAATGAATGTTTCAGTGTCTGGAATGCCAGACAGTTCAATCCAAAGTTATTCACACGGCTGATGAAATTTGGAATACCCGGAGGTGTCCAGTTTTTTCTTGATATTCTTGCTTTTACTTTTTTTATCCTCATTGTGGGAAGACTGGGGAAACAGGAGCTTACTGTCACCAACCTGGTCATGTCCATCAATGCCCTCTCTTACATGCCGATGTTTGGGTTTTCAATGGGAGTTTCCACACTGGTAGGGCAGGCCATGGGAGGTGGAAAACCAGATTCAGCTGTTATTGCTGCCAACTCCACAGCCCACATTGCATTGTTCTATGTATTTGGACTGATCCTGCTGTTCGTATTTTTCCCTATTCCGCTAATCAAGATGTTTTTACCTGCTGATATGGCACCGGCTGATCTGAAAGTCATCATAGATATGGGAATCATCCTTTTAAGATTTGTGGCTGCTTATCTTTTTTTTGATTCTATTAATATTATTTATATGGGAGTTCTAAAAGGCGCCGGTGATTCTATGTTTATTATGTGGAGCATGAGCCTTACCACTATTTTTTTTCTATTTATACCAGTATGGGTGGGGGTCACTAACTTTGGGATGGGGCTTTATTTTGCATGGACATGCATAACCATTTATCTGTTTATGCTCTGCTTTATAATTTTTACAAGGTTTTACAAAGGGAAATGGAAAACTATCCGGATTCTTGAATAAAACAGTAAAACCTGAAATAAGTATTATAGTGCTGGCCATCCCAAATTACACACTATACATTAAAAAAATGATTGTCTGTCTGATGGATGAAATTTCCACCAACTGTTGTATTGGGCTTTAATGCAAAGATCTTGGGATGATTGTTAATAATAGTCCTGAATCTTTAAATCATGGGTTTGGGATAACCATAAATAGGCTTTATGTCCTAAATATACTGCCAGTACAGGCAGGGCACTCTGGGGCGACTTTCCCTGGTTCTTTATTCGCTTTAGCGTATTCACAGCGAATGAATGACGCTTATGCCGAGCTCGGCATAAGCGTCATTATGCTGAGTTCCTGATTATGCCGAGTAATATCCCTCACACTGGCGGGTCTCTTGTTGTCTGGTGCATTTGACTCGGCATAATCAGAGACTTTTAAGAAAGGCTAAAAGTTTGTCA
>JAQIBP010000061.1 GCA_027858995.1 Deltaproteobacteria bacterium
GCCCATGGTAAGCGGCCTTCTTGCACAAGGTATGAGCCCTGCTGCCGGGTTGGCTTTTCTGATTGCCGGTCCTACGACAACCTTACCGGCCATGGCTGCGGTCTGGACATTGGTTAAACCTCGTATTTTTATACTGTATGTATCTTTTTCATTGGTAGGTGCAATGCTTTTAGGATATGCAAACCTTATTTGGGGATAAACAATGATTACTTTTAAAAATATTTTTAAAAATCTATCAAATTAAAATGAATATATTAGTAACTTGAATATAGAAAAATGTATCTGATTAAAATTATCAAGAATTATAGTTGAATTTATATTGAACGCCGCTAACGGGATGCACGACTTTTTGCATCGGCTGAATTTGCATGGCTATACAATTTTTAAATCTCTCATTCTTTTTAGAGCAAAACTTCGTTCTGCTTTCCTTAAGTCACAAATACCCTTCACACAAAAGGTAGCACCGTTGCCATATGAATGCTGATACTCAATAAACCCTATAGGGAGTTTTATAGTGCGAGATTGATAGGATTTATCTTGTGGCTTCTTGTATAAAAAGACTATTTTATGACCAGTATTAATTGCTGTTTCAATATCTTCTTTTAATTTTGATTTGCTTATATAGTTTTCTGTTTGTTGCTCTTCTTTATAAAAAAAACGATAAACCTTTCTACCCAAGAAGATTCCTGCGATTATCCCAATAAGAGGGTATTCGCCTTTATAATCTACTCCGCCATGATGCGAACACGCTCCCTGCCTCCCAATAGATGGACTTTTCCAACCATCATTGCAAGTGGCTGTTGGCTTAATGTATATTGAAAATATGAATACTGATAAGCCAACTAAGCAACCTATTATCTCTGCTTTATTCATTTATTATTTTTATCGTCTGGATCATATATGCACACAATGAAGCACGCTCAAGAGCATTACAACTGATTTAAATACTTTAAACCATACACAGTCAAAAAAGTCACCGATGGTGTGCATTCGAATGCATCCACTTGTTATACGTTCAGTATTGAAACAAGTGTATGTATTGCATATTTGGAGTTTTATCACGAACATCTTTAACTCCAGTCTCTACAACCCTACCATCTTTGAAAATCACAAAGAAATCGCATTTTTCATGCAAGGTCACATGAGCATTGCAGAATTGATTAGTGTATTGGTATAGGGTGTATGTATTGCCATCTTTTTCTACAGTTCTGAAGCTATCTCGCCTGCCCATTATATTATCTATGTCAGAATAGCTCATGCCGGGATCAATTTTTCTCATTTTTTGCACACCAGAAGCACATCCGGCAATTGCAACAATGATGATGACAATAATAATCAAACGCATAATGTCTCCTTTCTTAAGTCAAGTTAATTACCGGACTCGCATATCTTGTCAATTTGAAGAATATCCGACCAGATGAGTTTAAAAATCTGGATTAAAGATTTCGTATCAATATTTCTAATGGTTGTAAAGATATATCGATTAAATAAACTTTAGTAAAAATATAATTGAGCCAAGGTGAATCTACCAAATTGTTCTTTATTGGAGATTTCGTTGATCAAGAAAACAATTGTGCTGTTAATTATTTATAATTTGAAATGGAGGGAATTATAGCCAGGTTATCACCCAAATCTAAAGAGTAATTCGCCGGAAACCGTTTCCAGCGTTGTGAATTTTGATTTATGGAGTATCTTGTGACACACATTTTTCTTTTTCATTGCATAAGATCCAGAAACATGAAAAAATCATCAGGTTAATTATTTTAAAGGAATGATGATGACAGAAGAGATAAAGAATGAATGTTTAGAACCAACTGACAGTTTAACCGTTGAACTGCCATGTCAGATGATTGAAAGAATCGAAAAATATGCCAAAAAAAATGAGAGTAATGTGAGTGGAGTGCTTCTGGAAGCGCTGGATACTTTTCTACGGAATCATAAGTAATCTGACAGGTCATCTGTTTTAATAACAACCTTTCCAAGCCTGAGAATACAACTTGTTCAATTCAAAATGCCATGATATTTTTTGGTTGAAATTTAACAGGAGTTTTTTTTATGGTTAAGCAAATAAGTTTCAGGATAGTTGTTGGGATTATATTAATTTCAATCAGCTATACAAATATTGGTTGTGTTGCAAGTTCCAATAACATCTCAAAGGATAATTCATATATCCTGTGTGAAGAACCTCGACCGGAGCTCTGTACCCTGGAATATGTTCCTGTTTGTGGTGAATTGATTGATGGTAATCTAAAAACATATAGTAATGGTTGTAGTGCTTGCTCGGATAAAAAAGTTATAGAATACAAACCTGGACCATGTCAGTAGTTTTTTAAAAAACCGTTTTTAATTTGAATGACTTTGTGGGTTTTGATCTGCGGTGTCAGTTATTTTTCATTACACTTGATACATTAACGTATCATTATATCATCCTAAATATGTTTCAAGTTTATAAAACTTCTCCACAACAATAGATCCCTTTATTCAAAAATAGACCTGAATACATTTGAAAAGAAATTTGCAATTTTTATTGAATTCAATTAAAAATTAAGAATGAAAAATTTTGCCACGAGCAAAAAATATACCTGCAATGAATACAGAGAAGAGATGATTCTTCTTGGATTGCAAAAACGACTTGCTTCAGGAGATTTAACCTCAAAAGAGAGGGAAAACCTTTTGAGGGAGATTGCAGAGGTTGAAAAGCAGATGGGAATAGATTAAGGTAATTTTGAATGTTAAATTTTGAACTCCTGATTAAGGATTTTGTACCATAATTCAAAATTAAAAACTAAGATTAACCTGAAGGTCAAAAATTTATAGGCTGCTATAATAATGGATACTAACAATAACAAATCTTCTTCTCTTAAATTATATCACGAATTAATGGCCAAAAAGGTTGGAGAAATCCTTCTGGTATCCTGTCCCTATGATGCTTTTATCATGGAGGAAGAGGGTCGTCTCTCCACAAGAATTATTAATGAATATAAGGGGCTTAATCTCTCCAAACCCCCACGGCTTACGTGGGTGGCCTCTGCCCTGGATGCCTTTCAAAAACTTGAGATAAAAAAATTTGATCTGATCATTGCAATGCCAAGCTTAGATGGCATGGATGTATATTCCTTTGGGGCGCAGGTAAAAGAAAAATATTCTGATCTGCCATTTTTCATGCTGCTTCATAATACCTGCGATATTGATAATTATATTTTCAAAGACAATTCTGCAATTATTGACAGGACATATATATGGGGCGGGAATACAGATCTTCTGCTGGCCATAATAAAAAACCTTGAAGATGAGATGAATGTTGATTTTGATACTGAAAATGCCAGTGTCAGGGTGATCATCATGGTAGAGGATTCACCATATCACTACTCCTCTTTTTTGCCGGTGCTGTACAAACAGATTGTGCTGCAGACCCAGTCTGTGATTGATGATTCAATTAATGAAGAGCACAGATTGTTAAAAATGCGGGGACGTCCAAAAGTATTGGTTGCCCATAGTTATGAAGAGGCCATGGCTCTTTATGAAAAATATAAGCCATATCTTTTGTCAGTCTTTTCAGATATGAGATACCCGAAAAACGGTGTAGAGGATAAGGCAGCCGGTTTTAAACTTCTTACAAAAATAAAACAAGAGATTCCAGACCTGCCTGTGCTGGTTTTAAGCACAGAAGAGCATAACAGAGAAAAGGTAGTGGATATCCCAGCTGTCTTTATAAATAAAAATTCAAGTAATTTAAATGGCAGGATAAAAAGTTTTTTTGTCTCATATCTTGGCTTTGGTGCTTTTATTTTCAGGATGCCTGATGGAGAAGAGATTGCCAGAGTCAATAATTTAAGGAGTCTTGAAAAACTTTTGTCTGAGATTCCCGATGAATCAATTGTCTATCACGCAATGAATAACGATTTTTCAAGATGGTTTATGGCAAGAAGTGAAATTGATTTTGCCATCAGCCTTAAACCTTATCAGATAAGTGATTTTCCAGATCCCCAGGATCTTAAAAAATTTTTAATTGAGAGTATCCATGCCAGAAGAAAAGGATATGGCCAGGGACAGATTATTGATTTTGACTCTAACAAATTTGATTCAGACACAAATTTTGTAAAAATCGGAAATGGCTCCCTTGGGGGGAAAGCCAGGGGGCTTGCCTTTATGGCATCCCAGATCAAGAAAGATCCTTCTCTGCAGAAAAAATTCCCTGATATTGAGATAAACATTCCCCAGACCTTTGTGATTTCAACACAGGGCTTTAAAACATTTATTGAGAAAAATGGACTCTTCAGGCTCCTTGAAACAGATAAAAAGCTCGAAGACAATGAGATTGTTGAACAATTTGTTAAAGCCAGTCTTCCTGACTGGCTGAGACAAAGTATGCGGGCTTATTTGCAGCATGTCAGATACCCCATTGCTGTCCGCTCTTCTTCACTTTTTGAAGATGCCCATTATCAACCCTTTGCAGGGCTCTATAATACTTATATGCTTCCCAATGTACACCCAAACATTGAAAAACGCCTTGAACAGCTGATTATTGCAATTAAACTGGTTTATGCCTCCACTTATCTCAAAGCGCCACGATCCTATGCAAAATCAACCATGCACAGGACAGAAGATGAAGAGATGGCTGTTGTACTTCAACAATTGACCGGCACCATATATAACAACTATTTTTATCCTGCAATTTCAGGGGTGGCACAATCCTATAATTTTTATCCCATATCCCATTTAAAGGCTGAGGAAGGCATCACCCATATTGCTCTTGGTCTTGGGAAAATTGTTATGGAGGGTGGTCAGACATTGAGGTTCTGCCCGAAATATCCCCAGTTTTTGACACAGTTCTCCATGATAGATGATATACTGGAAAATTCACAAAAATATTTTTATGCTTTAAAACTTGATGAATTTCCAGATGATGATGACCTCACCTCGGGACATATGCAGGATCCCACTGTTGCAAAGCTTGATTTAAGTGATGCAGTTGATCACCCTGCTGTTAAAGCTTTATCTTCCACATATCATGTCCAGGATAATAAAATTCGAGATTCCTTTTCCAACAAAGGTTTTCCTGTATTAACCTTTGCTGATATCCTTAAATACAACTCTTTTCCTCTGCCTGGGCTGCTTGAAGAAGTTACCAGAATCGGCAGCAAATGGATGGGCTCTTCTGTTGAGGTTGAATTTGCAGTAAATCTTCCAGACAAGGAGAATGAAAAACCACAATTTTCTCTGCTTCAGATAAGGCCCATGGGACGGTATAAACAGAATCTTGGAGTTAAAATAGAAAAGAAAGAGATTGAGCAGGCATTTTGTTTTTCAACACGTTCACTTGGAAATGGTGAGTATAAAGATATTTATGATATTGTTTATGTTGACCCTGACACCTTTGATGCCGGGAAAACAGTTGATGTTGCAGCTCAAATCAATAAAATCAATGCTCTGTTTAATGAGACAGGGCAAAAATATGTTTTAATAGGTCCGGGCAGATGGGGTTCTTCCGACCGGTGGCTGGGCATTCCTGTGGTATGGAATGACATTTCCAATGTGGGGGTAATGATTGAAACAACCATTGAGAGCATTAAAGCTGATCCTTCCCAGGGGTCTCATTTTTTTCAGAATATCACCTCACTTGGTATCAGCTATATCACTGTATCTGATAAAGGAGATGATTTTATTGATTATGAATTTTTTAAATGCCAGACCTGTGAGAATACAACCTCTTATCTGAAACATATCAAATTTGCCGACCCCATCAAAATTCTTGTGGATGGAAAGACGTCACAGGCAGTATTAATGCCATATATGGATGAAGAACCAGATGATATCATGAAGGATATTCCAATCATTAAACCTTGACAAAGCCTTAAATCTCATACTAAGCTTCATAAGAAGCTGATTCCATGATCATACCGCCAAGTTCAAGGCATTCCTTTTCCAGCTTTGCAAGGTTTCCTGAAAAAGAAGTTTCAATTATTTTATTTGTATTGGATGTAAAGCTTGAAAAAATTAAAAATCAAAGAGTGATCTTTATATTGTCCACCAAGAATATCTGCTCTCTTTGCAAAATCAATCTCTTCCATCTGTGACAGGCACTCATCATATTTTTGGTCAAATATCTTTGAGTTACCCATAATAGATCACATGCCTTTAAGCTTGTTGAGTTTTTTGAGCAGCATATCATATTCATCTTCGTATTCAAGAAGCTCAAACATGACAGGTGGTTTTGTAGAGTGAGCAGGAAGACGATCCTTTGTCTCTTTGATCAGAATCTCAAGTTCATTCATCCGCTTTTTTATGTCAGCCAATTCAGACATTTTAATAGTTTATTCCTGCTGCCTTTACAAACTGTGCACTACTGGAATGACACGGAGTTACTCCATATACCATGCCGCATGAGGAACATGAGGATTCCATACTTTCCATCTGGAAAATAGTATCACAATTAGTACATGTTATTTCAAGAGGTGCTTCTAAGGGACTTGAATTAAATCCCATCATCCTGATTTTATCCACAATCTGTTTTCCTGATTCATGATCACCTGAACATCCGTTATGCATGGTATTTTCTCCCCCGTATTTTAAATTGCCTGCTAAATATTTTTGTAATCGACAGGTTGTTACATAATGCAAATTTGTTCAAGTTCAAGGCGGAAAATAAATTTGACCACAGGCATACATATAGTATTCCGAGGATCAAATTTATTTTTCCAACGTTGAGATTGGAAAAATTGGTGTTGTGTAACAGCTTGTCGAGTCTAATATTTAACAAAAAAATTAAGTCAAGGAATTGATCTAAATCAAGAAATGATAATTTATTTTTTTCTCTGTGAAAATAGCACCAACTCAAACTATCTCAATCATGGCTTTCGCTTATCTTTTAATATCTGGTTGGAAATAACAATTCTCTGGATTTCGCTTGTGCCTTCATAAATGGTGAAGACCCTTGCATCGCGGTAGAATCTTTCAACATCATAATCTTTTGTAAAGCCGTATCCGCCGTGCATCTGGATAGCTCTTGCCGTTACTTCGTTTACCATTTCCGATGCAAAGAGTTTGGCAATGGAAGCCTCTCTTGTATAGGGTTTTTTTCTGTCTTTTAAAGATGCTGCTGAAAAAATCAACTGTTTGGCTGCCTCAATTTTTGTTGCCATATCTGCAATCTGGAATCTTATAGCCTGGTGTTTAGAAATGGCAACACCAAACTGTTTTCTCTTTTTTACATATTTAACAGCAGCATCAAAAGCAGCCATTGCAACACCGTATGATTGGGCGGCAATCCCTATCCTGCCGCTATCCAGGCCTGACATGGCGATTTTAAAACCATCTCCCTCTTTACCAAGTATATTTGCCACAGGGATTTTACAATTTTCCAATATTAAATCTGTTGTATCAGAAGCTCTCAATCCCATCTTATCTTCCAGGTGGCCAACTATAAGACCAGGCGTTCCCTTGGGAATTACAAAACAGCTGATTCCTTTATGACCCTTGCTTTCATCGGTCTTAGCAGTTATCAGAGTAACTTTTGAATTTTTACCACTTGTAATAAAACGCTTGGTTCCATTAAGGATATAATGATCTCCATCCCTTACAGCGGTTGTCTCCTGACTTACAGGATCAGAACCTGCATCAGGCTCAGTAAGACCAAATGCACCGATTATTTCACCGGAAGCCAAAGGAACAAGAAACTCCTGCTTCTGCTCCTCTGTTCCGAATTTATAAAAGGTTTCACACACAATTGAATTTTGAACAGACATAACAACAGATGTTGATGCGCAGGAATAGGCTATTTCAGACAATGCCAGCACATAGGAGATTGCATCTGCCTCTTCTCCTCCATACTCTTCGGGAATCATCATGCCCATCAGGCCGAGTTCTCCCATCTGTCTGAAATTTTCAGCTGGAAATTCCTTGGTTTTATCCCTTTCCGAAGCAGTGGCAGCAATCACTTTCCTGGAAAACTCCCTGACCATATTTTGAATCATCAATTGTTCGCTAGTAAGTTTAAATAACATATATTGTTTTCCTTATTACCTTGAAATTCTATGGTGCATATACCACAACAACCAGTTCAGCATCAGTCTTACCAGTATTTACCAGGTCATGTTTAACTCCGGAATTAAAGTGAAGGGAATCGTTTTTTGTCAATTTATTTACATTATCTCCAACTTTAACTTCAACTCTGCCCTTTAGAACATAGACAAACTCTTCACCTTCGTGTTGGAACCCGACGCCGGCATGACTTTTCCCTGTTTCAACAACAATTTTAAAAGCTTTGAGATGCTTGTTTTCAGCATTTGGAGTCAAAGGAGTATAGGCATAGTTATCAGTTCGTTTGGTATATGCCTTTGATCTTGCTTTAATGGTATCGTCCTGCTCTTTTAGAAGAAAACTTGAATCAATGTGAAGTATTTTTGAAATTTGCAGTAGAGTTCCAACAGACGGCCGTTGATCACCGCCTTCGATTTTTTTTATAAACTCCTTTGACATACCTGTTTCATTAGCCATCATGTCAAGGGTTATTTTTTTATCAAGCCTTGCCCACCTTATTCTCTTGCCAATTGGTATAATTTGCGTTTTTTTTGCCATTTTATCTCCAATTAATTTATCACTTCAATCCAGTTCTCACTATCCTTAGTGTTCCCATATTGTATGTCAGTCAGTTTATTATAAAATTTCATTGCTGTCTTACCAGGGGTGCCGTCTCCTATGGAAATAACTTTATCACCATACCTTATCTCGCCTACCGGAGATATAACTGCAGCAGTTCCTGACCCGAAAACCTCTTTTAATCTCCCTTTATCATGGGCTTTAAAAATCTCATCAATAGTGATTTTTCTTTCAGATATTTTCATTCCCCACTTTTTTGCAAGGGTGATGACAGAATATCTTGTTATACCAGGCAGGATACTGCCGGTAAGATTGGGTGTTAAAATTTCATCATCCACAAGAAAAAATATATTCATTGCTCCTACTTCCTCGATATATTTTCTCTCAATGGCATCAAGCCAGAGAACCTGGGCATATCCATCCTTTTTTGCCTTTTCCGATGCAATAAGGCTTGCAGCATAGTTGCCGGCAGTTTTAAATTCACCCACACCTCCTTTAACAGCCCTGACATGATCCTTTGAAACCCATATTTTAACTGGATTCAAACCCTCTGCATAGTATGCGCCCACTGAAGATAGTATAATATAAAATTTATAGGTAAATGATGCCCGAACACCGATAAAAGGATCTGTTGCAATAATGGTGGGTCTTATATACAAAGAGGTTCCAAGTGTCTCAGGAATCCATTTTTCTTCAATTTTAATCAACTGTTTCATGGCATCCATGACAAAATTGATATCAAGTTCCGGGATGCACATTCCCTTTGCAGAACGGTTCATTCTTGCAAAATTGTCCCCGGCCCTGAAAAGTTGTATTGTATTATCAACTGTTTTATAGGCTTTTAAACCCTCAAAAATGGCCTGACCATAATGAAAAACCATGGCAGCAGGAGAAACAGAGAAGTCAGCATATGGGACTATCTGCGGATCATGCCACCCTTTATCTTCAGAATAATCCATGACAAACATATGGTCGGTAAACACCTGACCAAACCCTAAATCCGAATCCTGGGGCCGTGTTCTATCAGTTTGAGCTCGGGTAACTTTAATTTCCATTTTTTCCTCCATCTCCAATATTTTTCTAATTCATTAATTTTATTCAAAGAATATGAGCGTTAAACCACTCTCTTGTCAAGATAATTTTGTCACTTATCTGGATATTTACCGGTTTTTTGATTAGACCTGTTCCAGGCTCATCGCATTACTTCCGCTTTATGGACATGGCAATCATCCTTCCACTAATCATTATAGAAATAGTCAAAGTCATCTTTAAATATATTGACTAACACATTTTATTCTCGCTATTATAAAGGATTATTCCAGTAAGACAAAGGAAAAAATTCAATTTGACGGGGTTGATATAAAATGAAAACAATGAAAGCCATTGTAAAAGCAAAGCCAGAACAAGGCATGTGGCTTCAGGATGTTCCAATTCCCGATATCGCTCATAATGATGTTTTAATAAAAATTTTTAAAACAGCCATATGTGGAACTGATGTCCATATCTATAACTGGGATAGATGGTCACAGAAAACTATTCCTGTTCCCATGCATGTTGGCCATGAATTTGTCGGGAGAGTTGAAAAAACAGGATCCCATGTAAAAGATTTTAAAAAGGGAGATCTTGTTTCAGGCGAAGGTCATATTATATGCGGCCACTGCAGAAACTGTCTTGCCGGGCGCAGGCATTTATGCATGGACACAAAAGGGGTTGGTGTCAACAGACCCGGCGCCTTTGCCCAGTACCTTGCAATACCTGTTACCAATGTATGGTATTGCAATAAAAATATTCCTCTTGATATACTTGCCTGCTTTGATCCCCTGGGAAATGCAACTCACACAGCACTCTCCTTTGATGTTCTCGGCGAGGATGTCCTTATCACAGGGGCAGGACCCATAGGATGCATGGCTGCGGCAATTGCAAAGCATGCAGGCGCAAGATATGTGGTGGTGACAGATGTTAACCCTTACAGGCTTGATCTTGCAAAAAAAGCAGGCGCCATACTGACCATTGATGTTTCAAAACAGAATATTGAGCAGGCAAAAAAAACACTTGGCATGAAAGAGGGTTTTGATGTTGCAATGGAAATGTCAGGCAATCCTGCTGCCTTAAGATCAATAATTGATAATATGTGCCATGGCGGGAAAATAGCACTTCTTGGTATCATGCCCGACAATAGTGAAATTGACTGGAACAAGGTAGTGTTTAATATGCTGACCATAAAGGGTATCTATGGCAGGGAAATGTATGAAACCTGGTATAAAATGACAAGTATGATTCAGTCAGGACTTGATATCTCCTCTTTAATTACCCATAAATTTCATTACACTGATTTTGAAAAGGGATTTCAAGTAATGAGATCCGGGCAATCTGGAAAGGTTATACTTGACTGGAATTAAAAATTGAGTTCCAATATATAAAAACAGTAATTTAGATTAATTGGGATAAAATAGTATGGAAAGTATTCTTGAAAATAAAAAAGTTCTTGTGGTTGATGATGAACCAGATATCTTAGAGACCCTTGAGGAATTGCTTTACACCTGTTCAGTTGACACTGCTTCAAGCTTTGAACAGGCTATTGAATTTTTAAAAAACAGGACATATGATGTTGCTGTCCTTGATATCATGGGAGTTAAAGGTTATGAAATCCTGAAAGCTACAAATAAACTCAACACTCCTGCTTTAATGCTTACAGCCCACGCTCTGACTCCGGATAATTTAAAGCAGTCCATTGAAAAGGGCGCAGATGCCTATGTACCTAAAGACAAACTTGCTGATATCTCCATGTATGTTGCCGACGTTTTAACAGCAAGGGAACAAGGCAAAACAAACCATACCCAATGGTTTTCATCTCTCCTGCCGGTATTTGATAAACTGTTTGGCACAAACTGGAGAAAAACCGACAAGGATTTCTGGGATGAATTTGATAAAAATAATTTGTGAAAAGCCGTCAGGAAATGAATTTCAAAACCAAAAAAAATTACAACGGAATTGTAACTGTAAACTCAGCACCCTGCCCATGATCAGATTCCAAAGCAAGGTTTCCTCCCATATCTTTCAGTAATACCATTACACCGGCAAGACCAAGCCCATGGCTTTCTATGGCATTTTCAATGGGTGCTCCTGTGGTAAAATAGGTTTCAAATATTTTTTTATGGTCTTCAGGGGGAATGCCTTTGCCATCATCTTTAATTTTTAAAATCAGCCTGTTTTCAATGATTTTGCCTGCAATTTCAACCAGGGTGGATTTATGTTTAAAAGCATTGGTAACAAGGTTTCTTAAAATTTGCTTTACTTTGACATAATCAAGATGGACTATAGTCATCCAGGTTGTCTTTTCAAATGAAAGTCTGACACTTTTTATTTCAAGAATCTGTAGAAGTTCATGATAGTTTTGAGTTTTTCGAATTTTTTCAACAACTTCAGGTTCAGAAAGATCAAAATTTTCTATTAAAACTGATCTGACAAGTTCAAAAACAGGGAAATCACTGGTTATCATGACCCCTTCTCTGGATCGCCCAAGTTCCAGTACATCATTAACAAGTCTTTGTGTGGCCAGAGTATTTCTTATAATTCTTTTTAAAACTTTGACCTGTTTATCAGTCAAAGGGCCATAGACCTCCTGGCGATTTAGAAGTGACTTTGCACCAGCATCTATAACTGAAACCGGAACCTTTAAATCATGGACAAGAATTTCTGTTTTAATGGTATTATCTGACATTTTCTAATTAAACCTCGTAAAATACTTGCAATCACAATCAATGATTTTATATATTGTAATCTTAAATCATAAATTTGTTATACGAGGATCAATCAAAGTTGTAAAGTCTTTATGGAGTTTGTTTATGACCAAAGATGAAAACAGTATAAAAGAACTTGAACAAAAAATAGAAGAACTTGAACAAAAAAACAGTGAACTGAACGAAATTATCTGTAATGCTCCTATTCCTATATTTGCCATAGACAGCAACCATAAGATAACCCATTTTAACAAAGCATTAGAGGCTTTAAGTGGTCTTTCCCGGAATAAAATGATTGGGACTGATCATCAGTGGAAAGCCTTTTATTCAAAGAGACGTCCAATCATGGCAGACTTTATCATTGATAAGTCTTCTGAGGAAGAAATTATAAAACAATATGGCAAAGAGCATATTAGACCAACCCATTCCAAAGAGCGATTTGCCGCAACAAATTTTTTTTCAGACCTTGGAGAAGAAGGTAAATGGCTCTATTTTTGCGCATCAGCAGTTACCAATGCAAAAGGGGAGATCACAAGTGCTGTGGAAATTCTCCAGGATGTCACAGATGAAAAGATTGCACAGCAAAAGACCAGGGAGCTTTACAGGATCTATCAAGGGCTTCTTGATTTCATTCCCTACCCCATTGTTGTATATGACGACAAAGGTCTGGTTTCATATCTGAACCCATCTTTTTCAACAATATTTGGATGGTCTATTGAAGAATTAACAGGAAAACCAGTACCATTTGTACCCCAGGGCCTTCAAGCTGAAACCAGCAATATGCTCAATAAATTCCAAGAGGAAAAATCTCTTACAAGATACGAAACCCAGCGGTTGACAAAGAGTGGTAAAATGCTTGATGTTGTGATCTGGGCTGACTCCTACTCAATGGGGAAATCCAATACAAGACAGAATTTTGTTATTTTAAGGGATATTACAGAAGAAAAAAGGCTTGAAGCCAATAATAAAACCATCATGAGAATAAGTGCTGTCCTTCCGGAATATCCTGAGCTTGAAGAGCTGATGAATTATATTTCACAAGAGGTTAAAGAACTCTTAAAAACTGAAGGAGCCCTGGTACTTTTATATGATGAAATTACAGACGAGCTCTTTTTTACTGGAGGTGCCTATGATGATTTTAATACACAAAAACGGGCAAAAACATTCAGATTCCCTGCAGATTCCCTGCTGGCAGGAGAGATCATCAAAACCGGTGAATATGCCCTTATAAATGATACTGATAAATTAAAGAGTGATTATCCTGAAAGGGATGAAAAACTGGGATATCAGACAAAAAGTATTCTTGAAGTTCCCATTAAAAATGATGACAGAATAATCGGTGTGCTTTGTGCCATCAATAAAAAACAGAATAAATTTAATTATAATGACATGGAACTCATGACAATGATTGCCGGAACCTGCGGCATTTCCATTGAGAATGCAAGGTTTGCTGAAGCTGTCAAAGAGGCTTATCTCGATGTGGCATCCATGAACAGAGCAAAGGGCAAAGCCATTAATCACCTTTCCCACGAACTGAAAACTCCGGTGGCCATTCTTATAGGATCATTGCAGATTCTGCAGAAAAAACTTGAATCAGTGCCTGATATAAATATTGATGGTACATTGGATAGAATTGAACGAAATTTAAACAGAATCGTTGATATCCAGGATGAAGTTGCTGATATCATGGAAGATAAAACCTATTCTGCCCAGAAAATGTTATTGAAAATGTTTGAAAGCTGCCAGGATGAACTTGAAACTCTTATCCTTCAAAATCTTTCTGCAGACAGTCTTGAAAATTCCATCAGGCAGTTCATTGATGAAAAATTCGGACCAAGATCAATAATATATAAAAATATTGATTTTTCAAAATATTTTAATAAGCTTTACTCAAAGCTGCAGCCTGAGTTTGAATTCAGGGATATTAATATTGAAATTGACATTGATGACAACCTGCCGTCTATTCAGCTGCCAGAAGAGATATTAAATAAAATGCTCACCGGACTTATAAGAAATGCCATTGAAAACACTCCTGACAATGGTAAAATAAATCTTGCAGTTGAATTAAAAAAAAGCGGCATAGAGTTTTGCGTTCATGATTTCGGAGTGGGAATTGTAAAAGATGACCAGAAACGAATTTTTGAAGGTTTTTTTAATACCCAGGAGACCCTGTTGTATTCAACTAAAACACCTTTTGCCTTTAATGCTGGTGGGAAAGGTGCAGATCTGCTGCGGACTAAAATTTTTTCAGACCGCCTTGGATTTACACTGAAAATGGAATCGAAGCGCTGTGTTTTTCTTTTGGATCATAGTGATATTGCATGTCCGGGTGATATTGAAAAATGTGAATTCTGTCATGGTCAGCAGGATTGTTTAAGTTCCGGAGGCTCTGTTTTTACTATATTTTTCCCTGTAAAAAAGATAATTAGAAAAAGCCTTTGACAAACCATGGCAAATTAAATTATTACTTGTATACATTTGAGACTGAGCGCTCGTTTGGAATTTTTTAAAAAAGGAGTAATTTTGTATGAATGATTTTCATAATTTGAGTTTTTTTGATATTTATGAAAAAAATGCACTTTACAAAGGTTCTTCCAAGGCTATTTCCTTGGGCACCAGGGAGACAACCTATTCTGAGCTTTTTTCACAAACTTCCAGCCTTGCCAATGGCTTGAAAAATCTTAACCTTGCAAAAGGCACAAGAATTGCTGTTTTATGCAAAAATCATCCTCTCTTTTTTCATCTCTTTGGTGCTGCATCAGCACTTAACCTTACACTTGTTCTTATCAACAGGCGGCTGAGCATAGATGAAATATCACATATAATAGAAGACACCACACCATCTATTATTTTTTCAGACAAAGAGATGGCAGACCATGCCAAAATTCTCAAAGCATCTTTTTCCTTTCTTGAACACTCCTATGTAGTTGATGGGGATGACACACAATTTTCAGACCTGTATAAGAATTTCCCAATTAAAACGACCGTGCCTTGCAAGCCCAATGACCCCTTTGTGATTATTCATACAGCTGCAATGCAGGGTAAACCAAGGGGAGCTGTCCTTTCACAGGAAAATATTATTTTATCAAACCAGCAGATCATTAAAGCCTTTGATCTTAATGAAACCAAAGCCTATCTGAATATTTTACCCCTGTTTCACATAATGGGAGTAAACCTTGGCCTGGGAATTCTTCAGGCAGGAGGTAAAAATATTATACAAGATAAATTTGATCCGCCCAAAACCCTGGAACTTATCCAGGAGCAGAAAGTCAATATTTTTGGATCTTTTCCTCCCATACTGTCCAATCTGTTAGATGCTGCAAAAGAGAATAGTTATGACCTGTCAAGCCTTGAAATAGCTGCAGGAATTGATATGCCTGATACTGTAAAAGAGTGGGAATCCAATACAGATTCAAAATTCTGGACCATGTACGGGCAAACCGAAACATCAGGTTTGATCACCTTTACTGAATATTTTGACAAACCTGGATCTGCAGGCATTATATCAACTCTGGCCAATATTAAAATTTCAGATGATTTTGATAATCTTCTGCCGGTTGGTGAAACAGGAGAAATCCTCATAAGAGGCCCCCTGGTTTTTCAAGGATATTGGAATGCAGAGGAGCTGAACTCCCATACTCTCAGAGGGGGCTGGCATCATACCGGTGACTTTGGAATGATTGATTCTGACGGATATCTTTTTTTTAAAGGCAGAAAAGCAGAAAAAGAACTTATCAAACCCGGCGGTGAAAATGTTTTTCCTGCTGAAGTTGAAAAAGCTATTATCCAGCATGAAGCAATTAAGGATGTCTGTGTATTTGGTGTACCTGATAAAAAATTTGGTGAAGGTATAAAAGCTGTCTGTTCTTTGAACAAAGGCTTTGAGCTTGCCAAAGATGATCTTATAAAATTTACAGGATCACTGATTGCCGGTTATAAAAAACCAAGGTATGTCGAGTTTATCAATGAATTGCCAAAAACAGATGATGGTTCAATAGACCGTGAAAAAATAAAAGAACAATACAAATAAAAATTTTGTTTTTAAAATACTGTTTTATCTTGACATGGAAGCAAATAGATAATTGAATAAGCAGGATAATAGGGATAAAAAATTTGGCAGAAGGTTTAGTTTAAATTGTGATTCACTGAGTTTTAGAATAACTTGATTTAAAAAATTTGGAAATTATATGGCACATTTAAATGTTTCAGACGTAACGCTCTCTTTTGGTGGACTTAAAGCTCTCTCCAATGTGGATATGAAAATTGAGCCGGGTCTGATCACATCAATTATCGGTCCCAATGGTGCTGGTAAAACAAGTATGCTTAACTGCATATCAGGATTTTACCATCCCACTCAGGGAAATATCTTTTATAAGGAAAAAGAACTTACCCATGCTTCTCCCCATGAGGTATCAAATATGGGGATTTCAAGAGCCTTTCAGAACTTAGAGCTTTTTTCCGGTCTTTCAGTCCTCGACAATCTGCTTCTTGCCCGGCACCAGAACTTGAAATACAGTTTTTTTCATGCTGTCTGGTTTTATGGGAAGGCTTCCAGGGTTGAATCTGAAAATCGAGGATACGTGGAAGATGTAATTGATTTTATGGAACTTGAAGCTTACCGCAAAAGTCTTGTTGGCAACCTGAGTTATGGCCTGCAAAAAAAGGTCGAGGTGGCGCGTGCCTTAACCCTTGCCCCTGACATCCTTCTTCTTGATGAGCCCATGGCAGGCATGAACCAGGAAGAGAAAGAAGATATTGTTCGATTTGTAATGGATATTCAAAAAGAACGTCATATTACTGTAGTTCTTGTGGAACATGATCTTGGTGTTGTCATGGATATTTCAGACAGAATTTATGTTCTTGATTTTGGAGAAGTCATAGGTTCCGGGACTCCTGAGGAAGTTGCCGCAGATCCCAAAGTAATTGAAGCCTATATTGGAGAGGATTGATATAAATGAAAAAAAACGATGAACTACTTGAATACTCTATCCCCCAACTGCTTCGCTGGCGGGTTAAAAACTCACCGAAACGTCCTGCATTAAAAGAGAAAGATTTTGGTATCTGGAATACCTATACCTGGGAAGATTACTATGATTATGTAAGAAAGACTGCTTTGGGTCTTAAGGCAATCGGTCTTGACAAAGGTGATACCATTGCAATAATCTCTGATAATATTCCTGAAGTTCTGTTTGCTGCAATAGGCGGACATTGCCTTGGTGCTATCTCAGCAGGCATATATCAAACCAGTATGCCTGCTGAGATAGCCCAGATTCTTGGATACCTTAAGGTCAGTGTAGTATTCTGTGACAATCAGGAACAGGTTGATAAAGTTCTTGATGTCAGAGATGAAATTCCCAATGTAAAAAAGGTAATTTTTGAAGATCCAAGGGGTATGAGAAATTATATGTCAGATGACTGGTTCATTGATATTGCTGACCTTTATAAACTTGGAGAAGAGGAGCATGCAAAAAACTCTGATCTTTTTGAAAGTCTTGTTGATCAGGGCAAGCCCGATGATGTCTGTCATTTATGTCTGACCTCTGGAACCACAGGCTTGCCAAAAGGTACAAAGCTCACCCATAAAAATTATATCAATATGGGATTGCAGCTTACTGAAGTTGATCCCCTTGAACCCACTGACGAATATGTCTCTTTCCTGCCCTTTGCCTGGATAGGAGAGCAGATGAATTCATTCGGGGTTGCAATGGCAACAGGAATAACCCTTAATTTTCCTGAATCTGTTGAAACTGCAATGTCCGATCTAAAGGAGATTGGACCACATTTCATGTTTGGTGCTCCAAGAATATATGAAACCATAAGATCTGAAATCTGGCTTAAAATAGACCAGTCCTACTGGCTGAATAAACTTATTTATAACTATTTTATTGATGTTGGGTTAAAAGCTGCAAACTACAGGATGACTGGCAAATCCATGCCCCTCGGGCTTAAATTCAAAGCATGGCTAGGCAAACAGATGATTTTTCGACCCCTTGTCAACCAGATTGGGTTCCTTCGTTTAAGAAGAGCCTATACAGGTGGTGCTGCCTTGGGACCTGAACTTTTTACCTTTTACCAGGCAATAGGCGTAAATTTAAAACAGATCTATGGACAGACAGAGATTGTCGGGATTGCCTATATGCACAGAGATGGTGATGTAAGACCTGATACAGTTGGAAAGCCTCTGCCTGGAACTGAGTGCATGATTGCAGACGATGGCGAAATTCTTTCCAGATCTGATTCTGTTACCCCTGGATATTATGAACTTCCGGAAAAATCAGAAGAACTGCTCGAAGGCGGATGGCTTCATTCAGGTGATGCAGGATTTATTGATGAAAACGGCCATCTTGTTGTTATTGATCGTTTGTCTGACGTTATGCACAGTAAAAAAGGAGAAATGTTTTCTCCCATGTTCCTTGAAAACTCTCTAAAATTCAGCCCTTATATAAAAGAGGCTGTAATTTATGGAAACAAGGAAGATTTTGTAGCATGCCTTATCAACATCGATCCTGTTGTTGTGGGCAAATGGGCAGAAGACAGAGGAATTTCATATAGTACCTATATGGATCTTTCAAGCAAAGATGAAGTATATGAACTTATAATGGAACAGGTATTGGATGTTAATTCCAGGGCAGAAAAGGAACATTTTAAAATTGAACGGTTTGCCCTGCTTTATAAACTTCTTGATGTGGATGACGGGGAATTGACTAAAACCGGTAAAATCCGTCGCAAATTTGTACAGGAGAGGTATCAAAACCTTTATGATTCACTTTTTGATAAAAGTGTTGATGCACAAAAGGTTGAGGCATTATTCACATATCAGGACGGACAGTCAACAAAAGTTAAAACAACTATCAAGTTTTTTACAGTGAAAGGAGCCTAAGAAAATCAGATGAGTTATTTTTTTCAAATTGTAGTCAGCGGCATTGTGGTTGGCTCTATTTATGCCCTGGCAGCCCTTGGAATGGTTCTTATATATAAATCAAGCAAGGTATTGAATATTGCCCATGGACAGATTATTGCAGCCGGTGCCTTTATCACTTATTTTCTGACAGTCACTGTTGGAGTTCCTATTTTCTTTTCATTCATTGCCAGCATGATAATAACTTTTTTTCTTGCCATGAGTGTTGAAAGAATCTTTTTAAGACGTCTTATAGGAGAGCCTATTATTTCGGTGATCATGGTTACCATAGGATTGGGATCAATCCTTGATGGATTGATATATCTTACTCCCTTTGGAAGTGAAAATTTCTCATTTCCTGTATTTCTTCCCCAGGAACCTCTTTCACTTGGTGGTGTTTCCATATCATGGACACAGCTTGTAGGGGTCATAATAACCTTTGTTCTGATAGGAGGTTTCTCCTATTTTTTCAAAAAGTCAACCGTTGGAATATCCATGAGGGCAGTTTCCGATGACCAGTTCGGCTCCATGTCTGTTGGTATTTCAGTCCCAAAAGTGTTTGGACTTGCCTGGGCAACAGCAGGATTATCAGCAGCAGCTGCAGGCTGTATCATCGGTAATATTACAGGCTTGAATTTTGATACTTTGCATGCATTTGGAATTGTGGTTTTCCCGGTTATTATTCTTGGCGGTCTTGATTCCATTCTTGGGGCAGTTGTAGCAGGAATCATCATGGGGCTTATCCAGCAATTTGCTGCAGGATATCTTGACGGCAACTTCGGCCTTAAAGGTACAGGTGATGTAATGCCCTATGTTATTTTATTAATCATACTTTGGTTTAAGCCACATGGATTATTTGGTATCCATGAAATAGAGCGGGTGTAATCTATGTCAGCAAATACATGGTTAGCAACAGGAAATTTTTTCACAACTTATAAACAGGAACAGCGGACATTTCTGACAAGTCTTGACAGGACATTTTTCACTTTTTTTCTTGTCATCTTGTTTGGATGGCCTCTGATTTTTGAATTAGGCAACAAAAATATGCTGGTCATTGATAATATTTTAATTGCCATTGTGGCTGTCATGGGTTTAAATCTTGTTACAGGGTTTGCAGGTCTTATTTCCATTGGTCATGCAGCCTTTGTCGGCATCGGTGCCTATACCCTTGCATCTTTCAGCCGTACCCTTGGTGATTCACATGTGCTTATTACCCATTTCTGGCCAGTAATGATTATTTTAAGCGGGGTTATGGGCGCAGTGTTTGGAGCAATAGTTGGTCTGCCTGCTTTAAGGCTGAAACATCTCTATCTTGCCATTGCAACACTGTCTTTTCAGATGATTTTTGAGTGGACTATTCAATTTTTTACCTTTTTCAACCAGGGACAGACCATCTATATTGGAAGAGTTGCCTGGCTGACAGGTCAAGTTGGAAGAAAAGATCATTATCTGTTCTGGTATTTTATTATCTTAACTATTGTGGTTCTGCTCGGATTTGGTATAAGGAACATTATGAAGACCAGATATGGGAGATCCCTTGTGGCTGTCAGGGATAATGACAGGGCAGCAGACGCCATGGGAATGAACCCAGGTCTTACCAAGGTGTATGCATTTGCCCTTGCCGGTTTTTTTGCAGGAGTTGCAGGTGCCTTGCATGCATATGTTTACAGGGGAGTAGGCTTTGAATCTTTTACTCTCCATGAATCAATCGGATATCTTGCCATGGCAATTGTCGGTGGACTTGGAACATTGAATGGATCTTTCTGGGGACCTGTTGCCATCAAATTTCTGGACCTTCAGGTTGAAAGCCTTGCTGAAATTTCCGGGCAGTATCTGCCATCGGGCATGAACATTGCAACTGCACTTAAACCCCTTACCTTCGGTCTTGTTATTGTCCTCTTTTTGATGTTTGAACCAAGGGGGATTGCAAACTGGTGGAGAATCACTAAATCGTATACCAAGTTGTGGCCATTCAGATATTAGCTTGCCACAGCTTATAATATGTAGTTAGTTGTAGTAATTAACCTAAAACGTAAAAAAAGGAGAAGAGACATGAGAAGTAAAAAAAGTTTATTTTTAAATGCACTATTGGTTCTTGTTGTGATGTTTGCATTTACTGCCCAGGCTTATGCTGGCGGCAAGGTTTACAAAATTGGTATGTCCCTGGCAATTACAGGCCCGACATCTGATGCTGGTAACCCCTATTCAAAAGGAACGGAAGATTATTTTAAATTTGTCAATGATACAAAAATATTGGGTAATGATACAATTGACTGTACTATCAGAGATGATCAATATAAAACTGATGTTACCAAAAGAAACTTTGAAGAGTATCTTGAGGATGGTATTGTTATGTATCTCAACTACTCAACCGGATCCACTCTGGGATTGAAAAGAGATTTTGACGAAGAAAAGATTGCTGTTCTTCCAGCCTCTTACCATGCAGGCAATCTGGATGGTTCAAATTATATTTTCCTTCCAATTGCATCCTATTCTGACCAGCTTGTAATTCTTGCTGAATATGTTGCAAAGAATAATAAAAGTGGAAAAGCAAAAGTTGCTCTTTTTGTACATCCATCAGCCTTTGGGCGTGGTCCTGTTGCAGACGTAGAAAAAGCTGTTGCTGCAGGTCTTAACATAGAACTTGTTGAAGTTGTTGAACATGGTAAAAATCTTGATAATACAGCAATGTTAAAACGCCTTATGAGCAAAGGTGTTCAGTATGTGATCAGCCAAACTATTCAGTCACCTGTTGCAACCATGATTAAGGATGCACAGCGGCTTCAACTTTCCGCTTCTTCTTTTGGCGAAGCAGGAAAATTCACCTTCTTGGGCGCTCACTACACAGGCGGTAATGATCTTATTGCTCTTGCTGGAAAAGCTGCTGAGAATTATTTCTGGACAACTGGTTTTAATATCACATCAGTGAAGGGTGCTGGAACAGAAGCTCAACTCGCTCTTGCAAAAAAATATGGCCGTGACCAAAAAGCTGCTGATTCTCATAATTATGCAGCTGGTATCATGGTAGCTCAGGTTGTAACAGAAGTTATTAAACGTGCAAAAGCTGCTGACCTTGATGTAAACAGAGCAAATCTTTACAAAATGCTTAATCAGATGAATGGTGGTAATGCATATAAACCCTACTCAACAAGTGGACCTGTAAGCTATTCTAAAACAGACCGCGCCGGTGTTGATCTACTCCAGATTTACAGTGTACAAAATGGTGTATTCAAAAAAGTCGGTGAGCCAATGCAGTCTGAATACATGCAAAAAATTAAATAAACATTGTAATTAAACGTAGCAATAAGTATTAATTTTTAGGATCAAACCTGCCGGGAATATAAATAAATCAAGTTTCCGGCAGGTCTAAACAAAAGAAAAAAAGAAAACCTATGGAAAATCTGCTTGAAGTCAATAATATTGAAGTTGTCTATAATGACATTGTTCAGGTATTACGTGGTGTAAGTCTTAATGTACCCAAGGGAAGTATTGTTGCTTTACTTGGAACAAACGGTGCCGGCAAAACCACAACGTTGAGAGCTATCAGTGGTCTTTTAAAACCGGAAAATGGTGCAACCAAGGAAGGTTATATTAAATTTAAAGGTACGGATACAACTCAAATGCTTGGAACTGAAATTGTTAAACTTGGAGCTGTCATGGTGCCTGAAGGAAGAAGAGTATTTAAACACCTGACAGTAAATGAAAATATCCTTGTAGGCTCAATTACCCGTAAGGACGGGGCAAAAAAAATCAAGGAAGATAATGACTTGATGTATCAACATTTTCCAAGGCTTTCCAAGGTTACCAACAGGATGGCAGGATTTAGTTCAGGTGGTGAACAGCAGATGATTGCCATTGCAAGAGCATTGATGGCAACTCCTGAAATGCTCATGCTTGATGAACCATCTTTGGGGCTTGCTCCCCTGCTGGTAAAAGAGATATTTGATAATATTAAAAAAATTAATACAGAGCTTAACACAACCATCCTGGTTGTTGAACAGAATGCCAAGGTTGCCCTGGCTGTATCAGATTATGCCTATATAATGGAATCAGGTAAAATTGTTCTTGAAGGCCCTTCTAAAGAGCTCCAGGATAACCCGGATGTTAAAGAATTTTATATGGGAATCACCAAGGGTGGTGGCAGAAAATCCTTTAAAGATGTAAAATCTTATAAAAGACGTAAACGATGGATGTAATATAGAAACTATAGACTTGAAAATTGAGATTAGAAGCTATAGATTATAAATAGAGGCATGGGGATAAAAGCTAAGAGATAGAAACAAAACAAGTTAAAAACAGCTGATCAAGTTTTATATTTTAATGTGCCACCCATGGCACGGAGGTTATAATGAAGATACTCGTTGGATACAATGGTGGAGAAGATGGAAGGCTTGCCCTGTCCCTTGCAAGGGATTTTGCAGTAAAAAACAGTGCTTTTGTTTATGTTCTCAATTCCATGGAAGGTGGAGCTTCTGAAAAACAGTCTGATATTTTAAAGGCAGAGCAGGATCTTGATTTTGCAAAAGAGATGATGACAAAAGCAGGTGTTGAATGTGATGCACAGCAAAGTGTCCGCGGACTTTCCCCTTCCGAAGACCTTGTCAAATTTGCCCGGGAAAAAGATATAGATCAAATTTTTCTTGGGATAAGGAAAAAATCCAGGGCTCAAAAAGCAATTCTTGGTTCAACCTCAAGAGATGTAATTCTTAAAGCACCTTGCCCTGTTACAACCATTAAATTTGACCCAGATAATATCAAAACCATAGATCTTTTAAAGGATCGTAAAATCCTTGTGGTTGATGATGAACCGGATATCCTTGAAACTGTTGAAGAATTACTGGATATGTGCTCCCTTGATACTGCTGCAAGTTTTGAAGAGGCAAAAAAACTCCTAACCAATAACCAGTATGATTTAGCTATTCTTGATATAATGGGTGTCAGTGGCTATGATGCCTTAGCGATTGCCAGAAAAAAAGATATCCCTGCCCTTATGCTCACCGCCCATGCCCTTACCCCTGAGAACTTGAAAGAATCCATTCAAAAAGGTGCGGACTCATATATTCCAAAAGATGAGCTTGCAAACCTCACCGACCATGTTGCCGATGTAATCAAAGCAAGGATATCTGGCAAAAAGGGCTATGGTGCCTGGTTCAAAATCCTGAAACCATTCTTTGATAAATCCTTTGGAAAAGAGTGGAGAAATAAAGACAGATCCTTTTGGAACAATTTTGATGAGAAATATGGGGGGTATTTGCCAAGGGTTTAAAATTTATGGGTGAGATTCTGACAAATCAATGATATGAAATCAGTTTGTCTTTAAGGCCTGAAAGGCGCAGTGCTGTTTTATTATTATTGAAAGCTGTTTTAAAGGCATTGGTAGAACCAACAATTATCACAAGATATTTACCACGGGTCAGGGCAGTGTATAAAAGATTTCTCTGAAGCAGAGGGGAATGAGCACTTGTCAGGGCAATAATGACAGCTGAATATTCGCTGCCCTGGGATTTATGGACAGATATGGCATATGCCAGGGCAAGTTCATCAAGTTCCAGAATATCATATTCCACAATACGTCCGTCATAATCCACCATAACCTTGCTTTCAGATTGAATAATTTCGTGGACTATACCTATATCCCCGTTAAATACATCTTTTTCATAATTATTCTTAAGGTGCATGACCTTATCTTTGGGTTTAAACAGGAAGTCTCTGGTTTTTATGCCTGTTCTGGATTGATTTAATACTTTTTGGAGTTGCTGGTTTAAGTTTATAGTCCCTGCGGCTCCTCTGTGCATGGGAGTTAAAACCTGTATTTCATTTATATGTGGAAATGCTTTTGGAATTCGTTTTGAACAGAGTTCCAGAATGGTATCCACAACTTTATCAGGATTGCGGTTTTCAATAAAATAGAATTCAGATAGTTCACCTGCCTCTGTTTTTTCAAAATCAGGCATTCTGCTATTTCTAATTTCGTGAGAATGCATGATAATGGGGCTTTTTTGAGCCTGCCTGAATATTTTTGTCAAAGAGAAAACTTTTATGCTGTCAGATTCAATAATATCAGATAATACATTGCCAGGTCCAACAGAGGGAAGTTGAAATGTATCTCCCACAAGAATCAGGCCTGCTGTGGCCGGCATGGCTTCAAGAGTGTGGTACATAAGCATTGTATCAACCATTGAGGCTTCGTCCACAATCAACATATCCAGATCAAGGGGATTGACATAATTTTTTTCAAAAGAGTGGTTTTTATGATCAAATCCCAGAAGTTTGTGCAAAGTAGAGGCTTTTTGCCCTGTTACCTCGGACAGCCTCCTTGCAGCTCGTCCTGTGGGTGCACTTAATATGGTCTTTTTATCCTGCATTTTAAATACTTCACACAATGCCCGTATTAATGTTGTTTTACCTGTTCCAGGCCCTCCTGTAATCACCACAATTTTTTCATCCAATACATTTGTGACAGTATCTAACTGTTTTGAAGATAATTTTACGGCAAGTTTTGTAAGTATCTCTTCAAGAATTTTATTTTTAGTGATTTTATTGTGTATGACAGGCATTGATAAAATGGCTTGTATTCTTGATGCAATACCTGATTCTGCTATGTAAAGCCTTGAAAGATAAATTTTTATATCAGCTGTTTTTTTGCCATCTGGAACGTGTTCCATATTGATTTCACCTGAATCAATCAATGCCTCCAAAGCCGGTTCAAACTTATCAGGCTCTACTCCGGATATTCTTGAACCTGATTTAAGAACTTGAGTTTTCAATCCATAAACATGGCCATCCTGCTCTAAGGATAAAAGTGTATATATAAGGCAGGCCTGAAGCCTGTTTTCATCATCTTTTCTCACTCCTGCTTTTAAGGCAATTATATCTGCTGTCTTAAACCCAATTTCGGGGATATCTTTGGCAATAATATAGGGATCATTCTGCAGAACATCCATGGCATGGGAACCATAGGTTTGAAGAATTGCAGCAACATGGTAAACGCCTGCTCCGTTTTCCTGTAAGAATTGCATGACTCTTCTGACTGCATGATGTTTGTTCCATGCCTGCTCAATACGATCTTGCTTTGCTCTGCCTATTCCATGAATACTCTTTAATTTGTCAGGCTGGTTTTCTATTATCTCAAGAGTGTTTTCCTGAAAATGATTTACTATCTTGTCAGCAAGGGATTTGCCAATTCCTTTGATCATGCCGGAACCAAGATATTTCTTTATGCCTGAAACCGTGGCAGGCAGGATAACTTTATAAATTTCTATCTTAAACTGATCCCCATATTTTGGATGGCTGACCCACTGTCCTGAAACTTCAAGGGTTTCACCTTCAAAGACCTCTGCAAGATATCCAACAACAGTGACAGAATCACTGATCCTGTCAATACGAAGTTTTGCAACGGTATAATGATTGTCTGGATTTTGATAGGTGAGGCGTTTTAAGATTCCCTTGATGGTGATCATATAAAAATTAACTTATTAACCATTGGGCAGCATCATAGAGATCAGAGGCAATATAATCAGGTATGATTTGTTTTTGTAAAAGCTGCTGCTGCGCCTTTATTCCATTACCGGTTTGAACCAGAATAGTTTTTTTACATCCGGCATTTAAAGCACATTCAATATCTTTTACACTGTCTCCCACCATGCAGGAGTGTTCAAGGTCAAGACTGTATTTTTTACAGGCTTTAAAAATAAGTCCGGGTTCTGGTTTTCTGCAGGTACAATTATCTTCAGGGGTATGGGGACAAAAGAAAACACCTTTAATCCTGCCGCCTGTTTTTTGAACACCATTTTGCATTTTTTTGAAAATTGCATCAAGAACTTTCCGGCTGATCATATTTCGCCCAATCATGGACTGATTGGTGATAACTATTACATTATATCCATGTTTAGTTAAAAGTGCTATTGCTTCAGGACTTCCCGGGATAAATTCAAATTCTGATTCTTTTTTAATATATTGGGGAGAGTCAATATTGATTACCCCGTCTCGATCCAGAAAAATTGTTTTGTCCATAATTTTTATACTTTTATTCTGCAACTGCAATAGCTTTATCAAAGCCCTTGGCAAGAATTTTTTCACTGAATCTTGAAGCATCTTTTAAATTTGTGAATTTACCAATTCTTACCCTGTAGAAAATTCCCCTATAATCGTTGAATGTAACAATATGGGAGTTTTGATATGTTTTTGATAATTTAGATTTATATTTTAAAGCATTGGCTTTAACCTTGAATGCTCCTACCTGAACTGTAAAATTACCTTTCCAGTAATCAACAGGTTTAAATGAAACAGGGTTTTTTGTTTTTTTGGAATATGATGTGGCTTGCCCCAAAGCAGTGATTCTTACCTTTGCTGTTCCAGAATCCACAATACCGATACGTTTTGCTCCTGTATAGGAGAGATCAATTATTCTTCCACGGACAAAAGGGCCGCGGTCATTGATCCTGACAACAATTTTCCGGTTGTTTTTAAGATTGTGAACACTTACCCAGGTATTAACGGGCAGAGTTTTATGGGCAGCTGTCATGGCGTACATATTGTAGGTTTCACCATTGGAAGTTTTTCTGCCATGGAATTTACTGCCATACCATGATGCAATCCCTGTTTGTGCAAATCCACTTGCACTTGCAATTGGAGTATATTTAACCCCTTTTATTTTATAGGGTTTCTGCGTCCCGGTTTTATTTCCTGAAGATGGGGAAGGAGTTTTATAAGTCGGTGTTTTTGAAGGAGGAATATGACTTGAACCATATTCATATTGTTTGTCAAGTGCGCTGGAACATCCAAAAAAACTCAGGATTAGCAATATCAGAATTTGATAAATTATAGTTTTCAAAAAAATTTCCTGTATATAACAATCATGCCCTGTCAAGTAAACATAATGAAAGCTATTAATTTTGAGATTAACAACCTCACAACTCACCACTCAAATCTCAAATCTCACTCAAGTGCAAACTCCAAAACATTTTTCATCTTATCTATAAAGTGAAATTCAATGGAATCTTTTATATAATCCGGTATATCTTCCATATCTTTTTTATTCCATAACGGCAGAATAATTTCTCTGATTCCCGTTCTGTGTGCTGCAATAACTTTGTCTTTAATTCCTCCCACAGGAAGGACCTCTCCTCTAAGTGTAATCTCACCTGACATGGCCAGACGTTTTTTCACACGTCTCCCTGTCATAAGGGAAACAAGACATGTCAACATTGCCACACCGGCTGAAGGACCATCTTTGGGAATGGATCCTTCAGGTACATGGATATGAAGAGTATGGTCACTGAAAAAAGATTCATCAATGTGATTTTTTTTTGCATTAGCTCGGATAAAACTTAGGGCAGTGGTAGCAGATTCTTTCATGACATCTCCAAGCTGCCCTGTCAAGGTAAGCCCCTGCCTGCCTTTCATTGCTACAGCCTCTATAAACAGGATCTCTCCTCCATAGGGTGTCCAGGCAAGTCCTATAACGACTCCGGGGCTCTTAATTTTCAAGGCCATATCCGGCATGTTGGAAGCCGGACCTAAAATTGGATGCAGGTCTTTTTGTCTTATATCAAGATAGTCTGCTTCTCCTTCGGCGATTTTACTTGCAACCCCCCGGCACACTGCTCCAATCTTCCTTTCAAGATTTCGCAAGCCTGATTCTCTTGTATATCCTGTAATAATCTTTTTAATGGCCCCGGGTGTAAACTTTATCTGGCTTGATTTAAGACCGTTGGCCTCTCTTTGTCTTGGAATAAGATACCGGGTGGCAATTTTTAATTTATCAACTTCAGTGTAGCCATTTAATTCAAGAACTTCCATTCTATCCCGCAGGGGTGCTGGAATAGTGTGAAGTACATTTGCAGTGGTTAAAAATATTACATCGGAAAGATCAAAGGCAACATCAAGATAATTATCTGAAAAAGAAAAATTTTGTTCCGGATCAAGGACTTCAAGAAGAGCAGAAGAGGGATCTCCATGGTATGATGAACTTACCTTGTCAATTTCATCAAGCATAAATACAGGATTATTTGTACCTGCTTTTCTTAAATGCTGAATAATTCTTCCAGGGAGTGCACCCACATAGGTTCTTCTGTGGCCTCTTATTTCTGCTTCATCACGAACTCCACCAAGGGCAATCCTGACAAATTCTCTGCCAAGAGCTCTCGCAATGGACATGCCAAGTGATGTTTTTCCGGTTCCAGGCGGGCCTGCAAAACAGAGTATGGGACCTTTGGAATCATTTTTTAACTTTCGCACAGCAAGATACTCAAGGATTCTTTTTTTGGGTTTCTCAAGACCATAATGGTCATTATTCAGTATTTTTCTTGCCTCTTTAATATCAAGCCTGTCTTTCGAGCTTTCATTCCATGGTAAAGAGGTCAGCCAGTCAAGATAGCTTGAGGCAACTACATATTCAGAAGAGGAAGGATGCATCCTTGCCAGGCGCTGCAATTCACGTTCAGCTTCTTTGAGTGCCTCTTCCGGTAAACCCTTTTCTTCAATTTTTGCCCGGTATTCTTTTATTTCAACACTCTCTTCTTCAGTTTCCCCCAACTCTTCTTTGATAGCTTTAAGCTGCTGGCGAAGATAATATTCTCTTTGGCGTTTATCCATATCTTCTTTTACCTGGGTCTGGATTTTTGAACCCATTTCAAGAATTTCCAATTGATCATTGGCAAGACGAGTCACTTTTTTCAAACGTTTATTGGCATCAATAAGCTCCAGCACTTTTTGCTTCTCTATTACCGGGGCATTTATAGTGGATGCCACCATATCAGCAAGAACACTGGGTTCTTGTATGGTGCTGACCATGTGACCCATTTCTACAGGAAGCCCTGGGGATAACACTATTATCTTTTTATACTGCTCAATTATATTAGACATCAAAGCCCTGTTTTCTTTGTTCCTGTCAGCATTTTTACTCTCCAGGACATTGATTTCAGCCTGCATATACTGTCTGTTGTTTAAGAATTTTTTGACCTTGAAACGGTTCATGCCCTGGATTAATATCTGAGCTTTATCATCTTCCATTTTGGACATTTTTAAAATAGTTGCTACGGTACCTATACGGTGAAGGTCATCTGAGGTATGCCTTGAGTTCATGTCAGATCTTTTGGATAAAAGCAAACCCAGCATTCTGTTCCCAGCCATTGCTTTATCAATCAGTCCTATCATTTCCTGTTGAATCAAAACCAGGGGCAGCACCATTTTGGGGAACAGGTTGGTATCAACAATGGGCAGGATGGGAAGAATATCCGGAATGTTATCTAATGATATATTGGGTGAGGGATGTTTGAGGTCATCCATTATTTTCAAGGTTCCTTTTTGGAATCTATGACTTAAATAAAATCTATGGAAATATTTTTTTTGCTCGTGATATTCTTTTTTAACAGTTTTCCTAAGGAAAGCTCAAGAAATCCATTGGAAAATACAGCTGATACTTTTGCAACATCAATCACACTCGGCAGGTATAAAACCCGCTCAAACTGTCCGAATTGAATTTCTGCAAGTCTGTAAGTGGCAGTTCTGTCAGGGTGATGACTGTTTCTGCTGCCTGTTATCTTGACAGCTTTATTGCTTACTTCAACAATAATATCTTCTTTGTTTACACCTGATATCTCTGCATGGATAATAATTTCTGTTCTTGTTTCAAATATGTCCATCTGGGGCTTCCAGATTTGTTTTGAAAAACAAAACATGGGATTGACAGTCTGAAACATCTCTTCAAAAGATTTTTCTGTTGTCTTCTGTGCTTCTATGTGATCTCCAAACCGAATTTTTATATGCTTCATATATGACTCCTGATAATACCATCAAACCAGATCATCTGATGATCTATTAAGAATACCATTTGACTTGGAATTTGTAAAGTTTATTCAGATTTTATCCAAAATTTTTCTAAGGGCATGAGAAAATTCATTCAGGGAAAAGGGTTTTCGAATAAACCCCTGGCATCCCTGATTTAGCAAGTCTTCTATTTCACCATCCACTGTATATCCCGTGGATATCAATATCTTAGAATTTTTATGAATCTTTTTAATTTCTGCAAAGGCTTGTCTACCATTCATTCCAGGCATGATCAGATCCAGAACAACCAAAGAGATTTTATCTTTATGGATTTTAAATATTTCAACAGCCTCTAAACCATCTCTTGCCACAAGGGGCTTATACCCTAATTTCTCTAAAAAACTTTTCCCGATATTTACAACTTCTTCCTCATCATCAACCAGTAATATAGTTTCCGATCCTTCCTGCATTTGTGTAATGTCATGGGACTCCTCAACGGTTTTTTGTACCTCAGTATTATCAGATTTTGGCAGCCACACATGAAAACTTGCGCCTTCTCCTATATTGCTGTCAACAAGAATAAAACCACCATGGTTTTTTACAATACCATAAACAGTTGACAAACCAAGCCCCCGGCCTTTTTTATCATCAGTGCCTTTTGTAGAGAAAAACGGGTCAAAAACTCTTGTCTGAGTTTCCTGATCCATACCAATACCAGTGTCTTTTATGGTCACCTTAATATATGGACCTGGATGAACCTTAAAAGGGTATTCATGATTTTCGTCAATAACTTTGTTTTGAGTTTTAATAAAAATATCACCCTGCTCCGGCATTGCCTGGGAAGCATTGATTAAAAGATTCACAAAGACCTGCTCAAGCTGGGTGTTATCTGCATCAACAAGATGCAGGTATTCATCATAGCATTCATGCACCACAATATCTTTTCTAGTGGGAGCAAATATTTTTAAAGCAAGAGGGATCAATTCATTAATGTTGAGTGCAGAAATCTTATATTTCCCCCCCCGTGCAAAACCAAGCAGGTGCTTTGTAAGATCTGCAGCTGTTTTCACAAGTCGTCCTATATGTTTTGTATGGGATTTAACTTTTTCGACAGCTTTAATATCAATCTGCATTAAAGAGAGATGTCCCTGTATCCCCATTAAAATATTATTGAAATCATGGGATATTCCTCCTGCCAGCACCCCGATTGCTTCCATTTTCTGGGCTTGCTGAAGCTGAATCTGGAGTATTTTAAGTTCTGAAATATCAGTGATAACGAAAATAAATCCCTTTGAAGGATCTTGTTTATCAAGTCTTGAAACCCTGATCCTGCAGTGTAAAAAGGTGCCGTCCTTTTTTACAAGTTTTGTTTCAACAAGCCCTTTGTCATGTATATCTAATTTGGAATAGAGATCTATTCCGACTCTCTCATACTCTTGCTGGTCGGCATAAAAATTTCTTGTATTTTTACCTATTAAACAATTTGACTCATGACCAAGCATTGAACATAAATTATCATTGGTCCAGTAAAGAACCCTGTTTCTAATTATTCCAATGCCTGCAGGTGTGAAATCAAACACTGCCTGTATTTCCCCGGGACTTAAAAACCGGCCGTTTTCATTGGACAACGACCATAACTCTGACTGATCTCTGGATTTTTTCTCAAAACTGTTAGAATCTACTTCCAATAGAAATCACCTTTGGCGGTTTCATGATTTGACTGATTGTTGACTATCTGTTAAGTAAAGCAAATTTTTTAAAAAAAAACAAGAGAATAGTGAAAGAGAATAGTGAATGATTGTTAAAAAAAATATCCAATTTCTGCTTAAATACTATCCTGCCTTGATAAGCGGTCTTTTATTAACCTTATCTTTTCCTGATAGCAATATTGCCTGGCTTGCTTTTTTTGCCCTGGTTCCCCTTCTTGTGTCTATACAATCCATGACACATAAAGAATCATTTTATGCTGGTTTTATTACAGGAATTTTCTTTTTTTTGACCCTTATTTACTGGATTGTTCCAACTATTCATGTCTATGGAGGGCTTCACCTGATTCTTGCCTTTGGTGTACTTACACTTTTATGTCTGTACCTTGCTTTATATCCTGCAGTTTTTGCTTTTACCCTGAAAAAATTGCGGTACGGGTCATATACGCCTTTATTGGCAGCATGCATCTGGACAGGACTTGAATATATCAGAACATATGTGTTTACAGGTTTTTCATGGGGAACTTTAGGCTACAGCCAGTATGAGAACCTGGCATTAATCCAGATTGCCGATTTTACAGGTGTTTATGGAGTCTCCTTTCTTATAATCCTTGTAAATAGTTCTCTGGCGGTTCTCTATATGAATTTTAAAAAAAAAATAGCAGGACAATATATTATTCCGGTTATTTATACTACTGTTCTGGTTATTGGTGTTTATATATACGGCAGTCAAAAAATTAATAATATTGATTCTCAAATTAAAAAAGCTAAAAAAATAACAATAAGTATTATTCAAGGGAATATCAAACAAGATTTAAAATGGAGTGATGAATTTAAGATCCATACCATTGAAAAATATATTCAGCTTTCAAAAAGCCAGATTAAGAAAAACCCTGATCTTGTTATATGGCCGGAAACAGCCCTGCCATTTTATTACGGGTTTGACAGAGTATTATCAAACCATGTGAATCAATGTGTTAAATCATCAAAAACAAATTTTCTTATTGGAAGCCCGGCATTTGAACTTGATAAAGAGGATACAAAGTTTTATAACAGGGCATATATGCTTGATAGGTTTGCTGATATTACAGGGACTTACGACAAGAACCATCTTGTGCCCTTTGGAGAATATGTGCCTTTTGGAGACTACCTGACTTTTCTTGGAAAAATCACTGCCCAGGCAGGAAATTTTTCTGCTGGAGATCGGGCCTTTTTACCCCTTCAATTCAACAATCATAACCTGAAGGTCAAACGTAACCTGGATGTCATACATAAAACCGGAGTTCTCATCTGTTTTGAAATTTTGTTTCCTTCCATTTCCTCAAAGTTTGTAAAAAATGGAGCTGATATGCTTACCACAATAACAAATGATGCCTGGTTTGGACAGAGTTCTGCTGCCATGCAGCATTTTTCCATTGCAGTATTCAGGGCTGTTGAAAATCGCAGAACACTGGCAAGAGCAGCAAACACAGGGATTTCAGGATTTATTGACCCTAAAGGAAAAATTATTAAAACAACATCTTTATTCAAAGAGACAGCAGTTACCCGACAGGTTCCTGTTTTAAATAGTCTCAGTTTTTATACAACACATGGTGATGTCTTTGCCATAGGCTCAATTCTTGTCACTCTTGCCTTCCTTGCCTGGATATTTATCTTAAGAAAATTCACATAACCGTTCCACGAATCAGGCTCTGTAAGCAAAACCCAAATGCGCCCGCAAGGTGAACTGACCTCCACTGGAAATTGTAGTAAATATTCAGCTTCTTGCAAAAAATATGATTTTCATGTTAAAAAGATTCATAACTTTTGATGATTCAGGATTAAAGCCAGTTTGATGACTAACAGGAGAAATAAAATGAGCATAGAATTAAAACAGGATATCCAGACCATATATTCCACTGCAGATAAACTCAAGGAGTATCTTTGACCTGCCTGTAAAACAAAATCGTCTTCGCGAGCTTGAACATATACTTTCCCAGAAAGATTTCTGGAATGATTCAGATAAGGCTGCTGCTCTTTTAAAAGAGAGAACATATATTGCCAATCTTATTGAAGAGTGGGAAAATATTTATAAAGATATTGAAGATGCTGATATACTTCTTGATCTTGCTCTTGAGGAATCAGATAAAGAGAGTGAGAATGAAGTTGCAGCTCTCTTATCCGGACTTGAGAAAAAAATAAAAAAATTTTCAATCCAGATTACCCTTGACGATGAAGATGATACAAAAGATGCTCTTGTTTCCATTAATGCAGGTGCGGGTGGAACAGACTCCCAGGACTGGGCGGAAATGCTTTTTCGCATGTACACAAGATGGATTGATAAAAAAGGTTATAAATTAAAAATTATTGATTACCAACCCGGAGATGAAGCCGGCATTAAAAGTGCCACACTTAGTGTTTCAGGGAATAACTGTTATGGGTTTATGAAGGTTGAATCAGGGGTTCACCGTCTTGTAAGAATATCTCCCTATAATGCAAGCGGCAAACGACACACTTCTTTTGCATCTGTATTTGTATATCCTGAAATAAAGGATGAAATTAAAATTGATATTGATGAATCAGACCTGAGAATAGATGTTTACAGAGCAAGCGGGGCAGGCGGCCAGCATGTAAACAAAACCAGTTCTGCCGTCAGAATAACCCATCTTCCCACAGGCGTAGTTGCACAAAGCCAGCAGGAGTCTTCCCAGCACCGCAATAAAGATATAGCCCTTAAAGTATTAAAATCAAGACTTTACCAGATTGAAAAGAAGAAACAAGATCAAAAAATGCAAAATCTTCATGATGGCAAAGATGATATTGCCTGGGGCTCTCAGATAAGATCATATGTTCTGCATCCCTATCAAATGGTTAAAGATCATAGAATAGATCTTGAAATAGGTGATGTGGACAGAGTCCTCAACGGAGACCTTGATCAGTTTATTGAAGGAGTTTTACTCTCTTAAGAAAATATGGGAACTGACAATAAACACGAAATTCTTACCAGCATACATGAATGTATTCCGGTTCTTGAAGAAATTGTAAACAATTCTGAATTTCTGGCATATTTGCCCGAATCAGAACGGATTGCTCTTATTACTGCTGCGGGGAAAATATCCCGCCCTGATAAAGCAGAGATAAAAAAACGCAACAAGGATAAAAGAGAGCAAAAACGCAAAGCCATTGTAAAAAAAGAACGCAGAATAAGAGCTGCCACAGGAATTCGCAAGGCTCGGAAAACAGAAGTTTTTACAGCACCGCAGCAGATTACATTTAATAGTTCAGAATCTTATAAAACAGACAATACATCATATTTGGAGACACCCCGCAATTGTTATGTATGCAAAGCTGAATTCAGGCAACTCCACCATTTTTATGATACCATGTGCCCCAAATGCGCAAAGTTTAATTATAAAAAGCGTTTCCAGACAGCTTCTTTAAAAGGCCAGGTAGTATTGATAACTGGGTCGCGACTAAAAATCGGATACCAGGCCACTTTGATGATGCTCAAAGCTGGGGCAAAGGTAATTGCCACCACAAGATTTCCAAAGGATTCAGCTTTGCGGTTTTCCAAAGAACCGGATTTCTCTGACTGGTCTCACAGACTCCAGATTTTTGGGCTGGATCTGCGCCATACTCCAAGTGTGGAGCTTTTTACAGATTATATAAGACAAACCTATAAACGTCTCGATATCCTCATAAATAATGCAGCACAGACCGTGCGCCGCCCCCCGGGATTTTATGCCCATCTTATGGAAAATGAGAAAAAACAGATTGAACAATTGCCGATTGATGCTCAAAGCCTTCTTGGAAAATACCAGACCTGTATTGCACAATTAGAATATGGTCAAGGTCACAATTATAGCCAAAATCAGAATATAGGCAAAGAAAAAGCCCTGCCTGTAACATGGAATGGCACAGCTCCAGGCGTAGGCCTGCGCATGTCAGCAAAATTGTCACAGATTCCTTACTCCTATGATAATTCCCTTGATGTACCGGAAGTTTTCCCAGCTCAAAAACTTGATGCAGACCTGCAACAGATGGATCTTAGAAAAACCAATTCATGGCGGTTGCGACTTGGTGAAATCCAGACCTCGGAGATGCTGGAGATTCAACTTGTAAACTCGGTGGCTCCCTTTGTCCTGTGTAACAGACTGGCAAAACTAATGAAAGAGAATCAGACAGGGCAAAAACATATTGTCAATGTTTCAGCCATGGAAGGAAAATTCCTGCGTTTTAAAAAGGGCAGCCGACACCCCCATACCAATATGGCCAAAGCCTCCTTGAACATGTTAACCCATACAGCAGCCAGTGACCTTGCCAAATACGGCATTTTCATGAACAGCGTTGATACAGGGTGGGTAACAGATGAAGATCCGGCAATTCTTGCAAAACACAAACAGGACTGCCACGACTTTCAGCCGCCTTTGGATATTGTTGATGGGGCAGCAAGAATCTGTGATCCTTTTTTCCATGGTATCTTAACAGGAAAGCATTGGTGCGGCAAATTTTTAAAAGATTATTTCCCCATTGACTGGTAATTTTTTTATCGAAAAGGCTCAGGGTCAATGGAAAAACGTTTCATAACCTGCTGCAGGGCCTGGCGGTCCATATTGCACTGCCTGGCAGCCTGGGTAATATTTCCATTGGCTGCGCTAAGCTTGGCACCAATATAATCATGGTTAAATTCATGGAGCAATTTTTCTTTTGCCTCTTTATATGGCAGTGAGGCAATAGTGTTGTTATAAGGTCTTTTATGGCTCTCTTTCTCCATTTTTATATCCTTTAAAGGAATATCAGAAAGAGTAATATTGTCTCCTTTTGAATACAAAATTCCTTGAACAATAATATTCTCAAGTTCCCTTACATTCCCTGGCCATGGCTGTTTCATCAAAAGAACCATGACTTCTTCAGAGATTATTTTTGCCTCTTTATTTAATCTTTTGCACTGCTTTGCAACAAGGTGTTTGGCAAGAATAGGTATATCAGTTATTCTATCTCTTAAAGGAGGCAGTTCAATTGGAAGAACATTAAGCCTGTAAAAAAAATCCTGCCTGAATTCATGATCTGCAATTTTCTGCTCAAGATCTGAGTTGGTAGACGCAATAATCCGCACATCGACTTTTTTAACTTTAGTATCCCCAAGGGGTTTAAACTCCTTCTCCTGGAGGACCCGCAACAGTTTAGTCTGGATGGAAGAACCAATATCCCCGATTTCATCGAGAAAAATAGTTCCCTTGTCTGCTTCCTGGAACAATCCTATTTTATTGTGGGATGCATTGGTAAAAGCCCCCTTTTTATATCCAAACAGTTCACTTTCCAAAATTTGTTCTGGAATAGTCGGACAATTAATCGGAATAAAGGATTTGTTTTTCCTCGGGCTTAAAGCATGTATGGATCTTGCTGTCAGATCTTTTCCTGTTCCTGATTCCCCTGTTATCAATACAGTGATATCACTTGAAGCCACCATATTGATTTGCTCAAAAACTTTTTGCATGGGTTCACTTTTACCAATCAAATCAATGGGAGCAGATTTATTGCTCCTTAAAAGGCGCCTGTTTTCCTTTAACAGCAGGCTTCTTTCAAGGGCCTTCTGGATTTTAAAAATAATTTCATCCTGCTCAAATGGTTTTGCAATAAAATCATAGGCACCTTTTTTAATTGCTTTTACAGCTGATTCAATATTTCCGAATGCTGTCAACATCACCACGGTCAAATCAGGATAATTAGACTGCATGTATTCAAGCAGCTCAAAGCCATCCATACCCGGCATTCTTACATCACAAATTACAAGATCAAACTCTTCCTGCGCAAGAATGGATATTGCCATCTTTGCTGAAAAGGCTGAAGAGACCCTGCAATCTATTTCAGGTTCCAGGGTTCTCTGTAAAAGCCTTGTCATATCTTTTTCATCATCAACTGCAAGTATTCTGGCTTTCATTTTTCTTCCCCAATCTGACTCTTTTCTGACTCTTGTACAGCACAAGGCAGACTTATTGTAAAAATTGTACCTTTGCCTTTTGTGCTTTCAACACTGATATTTCCATGGTGACGTTTTATAATACCATACCCCACAGAAAGACCAAGCCCTGTTCCCTGTCCAACAGGTTTTGTTGTAAAAAAAGGGTCAAAAATTTTAGATAAATTCTTTTGTTCAATGCCTTTTCCATCATCTTTGACCAAAATCTGAATATTGCTCGATCCTGTTTTTTTTGTGGAAATGGTAATATTTCCTTTTCCATCAACTGCATGGCTGGCATTAATCAAAAGATTTATCATTACCTGGGCAATTTCCTGTTCATTACCGAGAATATTAAGATTCTCTTTTGAATATGGGTTGAAAATTAATTGAACATTGCGAAAATCGGAATTATTGGATAAAAATTTGATCACACCATCCACCACCTTATTTACGTCACTTATAGACATCTTAGACGACCCTTTTCGTGAGAAGGCGAGAAGATCTGATACAACTACTTTACAATTTTTAACATGTTTTTCTATTATTTTTAAATCATCCTGGGAATCGGGTGCTTCCTTGAGCAATAACTGTGTATAACCGAGAATAATCCCGAGGGGATTATTGATTTCATGTGCAACACCTGCTGAAAGTTCTCCTATGGCTGCAAGTTTGTCTGCCTGGGCAATCTGTCTTTCCATCTGCCTTTTTTCATTTATATTTTTGATAATAAAATGAAAGGATTTGGTACATCCAAACGCCCCGTAATCAACACCACCTGTCATAAGGACAAGCAGAGATGTATTGTCAGGTCTTGAAAATTCAGCTTCCTCGTTTAAAATATATTCCCTCTCATCAATTTTATCACGAATTTTTTCCCACTCAACAAAATCAACAAAAAAATCACCAACCATAAGGTCATCCATTGTCATTTCATCATGATTATATCCTGTAAGTTCAATGCCCGCCTGATTGGTCTCAAGGATTTTAAATTCACTGTCAGTAACAATAATTGTATCCAGAGACTGCTCAAATATCCTGCGGCATTTATGTTCACTGCTTGTCAGCATTTCTGTTCTTTCAATGACCTTGTTCTCCAGAGTCTGATTAAGATCAACAAGTTTAATGTGTGTATCTTCAAGTTTTTTGCGACCTGAAAGAATCTTTTCATTGATCTTCCAGTTCTGGTTAAAAAAAAGAGTTATAAGCCCGACAAGCATAAATGATGCTGTATTAATACTGCCGGTATAAGAACTTATGCTGTACCACATATCAGAATTATTGCTGAGCATGAAAAACTGTTTTAAAATATGGCCAAATGATCGTGATACAGCAAAGATTGCAAATCCGCCGCTGATCCATAACAGATAAAGGAAAACAGCATTGTCAGGATCTAACCCCCTTAATATTTTTGCCTTGTAAAGGCATAGCGGGGCAATAATTACCATGGCTATGGAACCTATAATATCTACTGTTAGAATGGGAATGGAAGAAGCAATCATTTGCTGTTCACTGATATCTGTTTTTTGTGATCATTAACAAGATTTGAAATTCCTTTATAAAGAAACAGCATGGCAGGCACACATAGTAAATGATCAAGCTTTAAAATATAGTATGCAAATCCCAAAAGTTGTGAATCGTTGTAAGTAACGATATCCAGTGTCCAGAGGGAAATATTTTCGATTCTGACAGCATGGATCTGGTTATCTAGAAAATGAGCAGTAAAAGCATCTAAGTTCCACAGAACAAAAAAGAATGCTGAATATTGAATTAAACGCCACCCCTTTTGACTGCCAAGATTTTTTCCTGAAATAGTTAAAATCAAAGCCACCATGGAGAAAAGAAAAAAAAGATGACCTGCCTGATGGGTAATAATTCCTTCTGAGCTTGCATGAAGCTGCGTGGCATAACACTCAGGGGGAAGCATAGTGACCACTGCAATTGTCAGTGCCGGGATAATTCTAAAAAGCAGCAATATGTTAAATACTCTCTTTATTGACATATAGTTTTTTAAAAATTAGTTTTAATATAATAAAAAGGATAAATGATAAAATAATACAAATAACAAACCAGAATAGAGAACTTATATCCATATGAAAAGATTCTCCAATGGAAAAAGAGAATACCCATTCATCACCAAAGCGTTTTAAGAGAGTTGCTGGAGTATATACAGTTGTCACATAGGTAGCCATGAACAGTATGGGAATGACATTGGTGATAAAATTTTTCAGCAGACCTTCAAAGAAATAATCATAGTAAACCTTGTTCAATTCAGCCTTATCAATATTTCTTGCAAGTCTTTTACCTTTTTCATGGTCAGGATGCTTCATGGCCTCTTCCCGGATGCCCTGCCAGTGCTCAAACTCTTTCTTTAAGGTGATATATCTTTTTGTCACATAAAATCGTGATATGATTCTTGTTATGCAGACAATTAAAAATGCCATAAGGAATATTACAACTCCTGGACCTAAGAACTCAAGAGGAGAAAAGATAGTATCAATAAATACTACGCTTTTGTTTAAAAAATTTAAAATAACTTCCCAAATTCTATCCAGAAAACTATCCATTAATTTAATCCTTACGACCTGTGCATGCCGTTACAAAATAGTAATTCATCCAAACCCGCATTTATCAATCAGTATATGCATTTTTATTGATCAATTCAAGGTGTCTTTTAAAGAGCCAACCTTTATATTTCTTTTTATCATCTCTTTAATTAATTTTACATTCAAATAGATATTATGGTTGACACATAGAAAATGACCTGCCTTTTTTGCAAACATGGATTAAAATGCAACAAGGCTGCAATTCAGAGCCATAACCAAAAGGGAGGCAGGTCATGAGAAAAACAATAAAGTATATTGGGTTGGATGTCCACAAAAATTCTATAGCTATTGCAATTGCAGAAGATGGACAAAAAAGGGAAGTTAACTTTTACGGTGTAATCAAAAACGATATGGATCAATTACACAAATTTTTACGAAAACAAATTTCACAGGGAGTAGAACCAAGGTGCGTATACGAAGCGGGTCCTTGCGGGTATACTATCTACCGTAGCCTGAAAGATAAAGGCATCGATTGTGTCGTGATCGCTCCTTCTCTAATCCCAAAGAAAATTGGTGACAGAATCAAAACTGATCGAAGAGATGCAGAAAGTCTTGCAAAACTGCACAGAGCGGAAGAGTTAACAGCAGTTTATGTACCCTCCATGGAAGATGAAGCACTCCGGGATCTGGTCCGTGCTCGTGAAGATTCTGTTAATACACTCAAAAGAGCCAAACAACAATTGGGTGCTTTCTTATTGAGACATCATATTTGTTACTCTGGGAAGTCGAAATGGAGTAAGGCATATTTCAATTGGCTTGCTGATATATCAATGCCACACCCAGCGCAGCAAATAACGTTACAAGAATATATTGATATGGTCCAGGACGGTAAGAAACGTGTGGAACGTATTTCAGAACAAATCAGGCAATTATCAGGACAAACTCAGTTGAAGACTCTTAATATGTCACTGCAATCATTACGCGGGGTATCACAGATCGTTTCCGCTGTTGTAGTATCAGAATTAGGAGACCTTACCCGTTTTGACTCTCCTTCAAAATTAATGGCATATTTGGGTCTTGTACCCTCCCAACATAATAGTGGAGACAAAAAAAGACCGGGGAAAATTACTAAAACTGGGAATGGGCACGTACGTCGTGCACTTATTGAGGCATCTCAAGCTTATAGGCTGCCTGCCAGGAAAAGCCGAGCCATTGTAAAACGAAATGAAGGACTACCCCAGGAAATTTGTAAAATTGCCTGGCAAGCCCAGGTAAGACTATGTGGCCGATATAAACGGCTGGTATTTAGGGGTAAAAATTCAAATCTTGTAAAGACAGCTATTGCCAGAGAATTGGCAGGCTTTATGTGGGCAATTGCTCATGCAATCCCTAAAACCACATAAAACAAAGGAATCGCTTCGCTCTTCCATTTTGGGTTTTATAAGGCATGAGCAGGAAAGCTTAAATAATACCCAGAGAAGCCGACAATTACACCAGCTTCTCCTTGAGCATTATTTAATGCCACCTGCATCCGATTATCCCTTGGCAGGTTGCTCCCCAGCAGAGCCTGCCTCCGTTATATCGGATACTTTTTATTAGCATTAAATCACATTGGAACCAAAAGGAAATTAACGGAAAAACAACCACATAATTTTTGATTTTATTGCAGGGGGCGCTGTCACGGTTGGAGAACCCCAGTTGAAACTATGGGAATAGGTATTTATCACTGAAACTCCCGCCAATAGATAAGGGCAGCTCCACGACGAAACCAATTCATGCGGTAACCAACCCGCGTATATCAGAGTGATCAACCGTCGTTAATTGATGACACCGTCCCTGGCAATAAAATATAAAAAGGAGTAAGATCTTCTTGAATTTGACAGTTAAAAAAAAGAGGCAGGGGATATTATTTTCTCTTGACAAGTGTCAACCATATCAGGTTTTACATTCAAACAGGTTTTACATTCAAATAGGTTTTACATTCAAACAGGTTTTACTTGACAAAAAACAAGCTTTTATCCTACACTCTAAAAAAATTTTTTATGGTTAATTAATAATAAATTAGGATATATGCGTAAGCACCATGCAACAAAAAGAACTCACTAATCTTTTAAAATACACTGGGAAAGATCCATCCCGGTTGATATTTGAAGATGAACTCACCGATATTTATAATCGGCGGTTTTTATCTCATTTTTTCGAATTCAAAGTTTTGTGGAATGATCTGGACAGTAGCCCGCTGTCATTGATCATGGTGGACGTTGACAATTTTAAACTGGTCAACGATGAGTACGGGCATCAGATCGGAGATCAGGTGCTGGTTTGGATCGCTAATCTGCTGCGCAAAGTCGGAGATGATCAGGGTATGGCAATTCGCTATGCCGGTGACGAGTTCATGTTACTTTTGCCGCATTGCAGTAAAAAATGTGGCATCAAGGTCGCAAACCGTTTGCACAAGCAAATTCATCAGGAGTCGTTCCAAAGCCAGGGAAATAAAAATTTTCCACTGATTACCCTCAGTATTGGAATCGCAACAGCCTCTGAAGACGCGTTAACCGGCAAGAATTTGATTCAAAAAGCAGATATCGCCCTTTACTCTGCGAAAAAGACCGGGCGAGATTGTGTGGTAAACGCCTCTGGAGTTAACCAGGAAGAAGTATTCGCAAAGACTGCCATCAACCAGCTGACAGATGTAAAATTGGTCGGTCGCGGTCAGCAATTTTCCTTGGTAAGCGAAGCCCTTACCAGATTTAGCAAGAAGCAAAACCAATTTTTTATAGCAGAAGGCGCTGCCGGAATCGGGAAAACCGAATTTATGGAAACAATCCGACAAAATTTGGCCCGCATCAATATTTTTCAAGCAAGAGCCAAAGGGGATCCCCATGAAATGCTCCGTCCCTATTACCTGATTAGTAAAATACTGACTGATATTCTCAATCAGCAAAAGGACAAGGGGACAGCGATCATTCAAAACTTCAGAGCGCAACAAATCGGTTATATCAGTGAAATTCTGCCTCAGCTTGATACAGGCGTAACGCTGCCTAAAGACATCAATGAAACCACCCTGCGCAAGGGCATTTTTGACGCCTTCTTTCACCTGCTTAATACCATGGTCGGTAAGCGATCGATCATCTTTTTAATTGACGATTTTCATTTTGCTGATGAGGCAAGCCTTCTGGTGTTACGCCATTTAGTGCTTCAGAAAGAATTTCCAGTCTTTATCTGCGGTTCCGCTTCCATTCATCAAAAGAATAAGGATAATGAGTCCCAGGATACGTTTAGAAATTTTTGCACCCAATACCAACAGCAGTTAGATATTCAAAAAATAAGTTTGAGCCCGCTTAGCGAGGCCGAAATCGGCAAGCATATTCTGGGAATTTTCCCCAAGGCGCGGCTGCCAAAGAGTGTCGTCAAAGAGATCACTGCAGTAAGTCAGGGAAATCCGTTGTTTCTCAGTGAAATTTTGCGCAAAATGGTTTTAGACCAGAAAATCACCCTCATCCGTCAGCAATGGACTGTTAAACCTATCGAAGCAGGCTATCTTCCCAAATCGTTGGAGGAGTTCGTTGCTCAGAAAATTGCGGCGCTGGATGAAGAAGATCGGCAAATTCTTGATCAGGTGTCAGCGATGGGTGAGAATGTCTCATTAAGCATGCTCACCGGAAGTTGTGAAAAAAATGAAGCCCGAGTTTTGGAATTTATTGATCAGGCCGTTGAGCAGGGGCTGCTCAGCACGAATTTTGAACTTAATGATGACATGGTTCGATTTGGCGGCAAACAGATTCAGGCAGTCACTTACAACAGCATTACGCAAGGTCGCAAGCAGATATTACACGAGCGTATCGGCAACTATCAGGAAAGCCTTTTTCAGCAAAAAATCCTGCCTTCGGCGGCTCCTTTGGCATACCACTTCAACCGTTCAACAGATCATGAAAAGGCCGATCACTACGAAAAACTCCAGACCTCCGCCAACGATCGGAGCTTTAATCCCTCAGAGGCAGCATCTTATTCGGTAGACAAATCCGGTGAAGGACTTAGCGCCTATACCCCGCTGGACCCGGATGATTTCCAGAAAATTCCTGATGTTATGCGCGATCTCATAGTCACTGCGCGTAACATTGAACTTTATCCTGCTGGCAGCAAGTCCATTGTAAATATCAAACAACGACTCAAATCCTCCATTGATCAAATTCTGAGTAACAATAAATGCATGAGTATTGATCTGGTCAAGCAATCCATTCTGATCAATGGTCAGAGAATCGATATAGCCGACATTAAACTGGTAGCTGAATCATTTGTGAAGTCATTGAAACATTTAGATTTAAAAGGAATTGCAATCCATCAGGGTGTAGATGAGCGCGAGTTGGAATTGATGCTACAGGTATTTGCAAAAGGCACCCAGAAAATATTCGATAAACATCATTGGGAGCAGTTTTCTTCTGAAAACCGGCTTGTGAATATAGAATTGAAGCAAGTACACTATGCCATGAAGGTGGAGACGCAAAGCGACTCTATGATGGCCGAAGCTGCCGCCGACGAAAGAGGCTCACCCCAGGGTGCAGGAGCAGGCGGGGCGACTGAATCGGAAGGGACATTGAGTCTCCAGGCAACCAGTCTTATTCGTGATTTTCTGCGAAGTTTAAACGCAGTGGTAAGAGCAGGTAAATTGTATCCTTTAAAAAGCAAAACCGTCTCCAATATCCTTCATAAACTGCTGCAAACCCTGGAACTTTTTTTCAACGATCAAAATGTGCTGTCTTTGACCCGGACCAGTGATACCCTGCTGGTCAATGGCCAACGGCTTGACATATCAGAGTTTCCTGATTTTAAAGGGCTTGCCACTAATTTTTTGAAATTTCTTGATGAAATCGGATTGACCAGCCTTACATTTCAGAAAAACATATCCCACAGCCAGCTTGAAACGTTTATGGAAGCCTTACTGGATGTTCCCGACGCAGGCGTGGACAGCAATTACTTGAAAGAGTTTGCTAAAGCGCATGGATTGTCGGATATCCTTTTTGACCAGAACCTTTACGAGGCGCGTGTGGGCCAGCGCACGGAGGTAAAAGCCGATGGATTGATAGTCTTAGAGCAATCGTCCGGAGTTCAAAAACAACAACCGGAAAAACCGATTCCAGAGGAGTTGTATGATAATTTTCTTGCCAGGTTGCCGGAACAGCTTGACGAGTTCTTCTTTGAGGGCGAAACAGCAAAAATTGAAAGACTCATCACTCTGCTTTTTTTAGGATATCAAGACCGTGAGCTCACCGTCCGAAATAATGTCATCCAAGTCTGTCAGGACCTCTTGACCAAGTTGGCTGTTGCCTACCAACATGACTTAGTAAAAGTTTTGGCCAGCCCCCTTTTGGCCGAATGGGTCAAAGAGAAGGAAGCTGAAACAATTGCTATCATGGCATCTTTGCTCAACAGCTTGGTAGAGGTCTTGATTCAGTATGTTGAATATCCACTGGCCTCAAAGATACTCACTGATCTTCAAAACCAATATCACAAACTAAAAAAGATCAAGGACTCCCATGCCCAAATACTGGTCCAAAATTTGGATTTGCAGCTTAAACCCAACACCCAAAAGCTTCTCGTGGAAGATCTCACATCAAGTGAGCCGGCTCGTCAGCAAAATGCCGCCCTGTTGCTCCAAAGCCTTGGCCCAAAGGTGTCGACACTGTTGATCAATATTATTACAAAAGAGCAGGATTATCGTGCCAGACAGATGGCTGCAAATTTGCTTCAGAAACAAGGTCTCCCTGCCGTCAAACGTCTCAAGGGATTGCTGGTTCTGGAAATCAGCGCGGAAGAGCGAATACGAATATTGGACATCATTGACACCCTGACCACAGATTGTAAAAACGAGCTCTTTTTTGCTCTGGGTGACGAAGCCACCAATGTCCGCGAGGCAGCCTATCGACTGGCCGAGAGATTAAACGATGATCAGATCGTTGAATGGTTGCTTGAATTCGCCAGAAGTAAGCAGTCTATCTTAGCGATTGGGGCCATAAAATGTCTGGCTAAGATAAGTCCATCGCAGGTGGTGGTGGAGGAATTCATAACGCTGTTGAATTCGAGCAAAGATGAGTCAGTGCTTGTGGCTTGCTGCAGGGCTCTGGGGCAGATTGCCCGGCCCACCAGCATTGAAGCGCTCGCAAAGGCCCTGGAGACCAAAAGGTTTTTATTTTTTCACAGAGGCAACAGTGCCCAAGTTCGGACCACTGCCGCATTTGCTTTGGCACAAATTCCCCATTCAAAAGCGACCCATCACCTTGCCCAATTAGTGAATGACCGTGATCCACGAATTCGCCAGATTGCTCAGAACTCCGTGCAATCTGTCCAATCGAGTTGACCGACACGCAGCTTGTACTGCCTGAATTTTTAATGCAGCACACCCTCTTCTGCTTTAACATTTTATGATTGATTACTAATTGGCTATCCCCTTGGCACTGACCATTTGACAGTGGATTTCATTAAAGCCATTTCACGTCTTTTATCAGAAACCTTGTCATTGCCACTAAAACAATCAGGACAGATATAATCAACATATTCAATGCCTTTTGGAATAGATACCTTTTTATTGATCAATTCAAGGTATAGTTTTGAAACAAATAGTTTGCCGCAATAGGTGCAATAAAAAAGATGCGGTGCAATTTTTTTATTGCACAAAATTTTTATTACACCTCAAGGCATTACAGGCCAATAGGCCTTTATTTTAAGATGATTATCAAATAAATATGGTTTGTTTAATGTAAAGTTGAATTTATTATATTTTCAGGTCAAAAAAGTATTTTTATCATAATTTTGATAATTTAAAATAGTTATATTTCAATTAATTTCAGGTAGTTATATTTTTAGTATATTGAATATTAATCTGTGACAAACCCATTGGCATGCTTATGGCTATATAAAATTTAGGTTGTTCAATAATTTTTATGTTAATTATTATAAAGGAGGCGTTATAGCATGGAGAAGATTTATATGGAATCAAGGGCAAAAAGATACCATTTTCTTTCCACCTTGTACCGAGATGAAATTTCACTAGAATTAATTAAAAACATGCAAAAAGAACAATTTCTTACTGGTTTACTTGAATCTGTGAAAGGCTGTGGATTCATGGATCTCAAAAGTGGTGCAGAGGTCATGGCTTCCTGTCTGAGAAAAGAAGATCCACAAAAATTGTATAAAGAATTAAGCTATGATTATGCAGATATTTTTCTCAATGCCGGAGCAAATCCCGTATTCCCCTATGAATCGGCCCATACAGGCAAGAAACCTGTGCTTATGCAAAAACCTGTTGTCACCCTCAGAGAGTATTTTAGAAAGTCAGGGGTACACAAAAATCCTGATTTTAAAGATCTTGATGATCACATTGCTGTTGAAATGGAATTTTTAAGATACCTTCTTGAAAAGCAGGATACAGATATGTATATCAAATTTTTTAAAAATACATATTTAAAATGGGTCAATTCCTTTTGTGATCAACTGTCTACTTCAGCAAGCTCAGAATTCTATCAGGCACTTGCCCATTTCACACGAGGAGCGTTAATGTGTGAAAATATGCGAATTGATGGTTTCACCAGAGGTGAAGAGACCACCCAGAAGATGATGGAAGCCTGTGCTATCCTGGATCTTGATTCAGCATATTTCACACTGCAAGAAGGAGTGGTTGAAAAAGAGCCTACAAAGGAAATACCTAGCCATTGTTACACCTGCGGTGCCTTGTGCGGTATGACAGCAAAAGTAAAAGACGGTATATTAACAGGTGTTTCAGGACTTCCCGGTGACCCTAAAGGCGGTGGAAGGATGTGCCCTAAAGGCGCTGCATCTCCAAGTCACCTCTATTCACCGTACAGGCTTAAAGCACCCCTTATTAAAGAGAACGGCCGTTTCCGTAAGGCAAGCTGGGAAGAAGCCCTTGATGCTGTTGCAAAAGGTATAAAAAGTATAGAACCTGCAAAATTAGGATTCTTCAGAGGCAATGATTTTGTAAACTGGATACATGAAGGACTTTTTGATCATCTGGGATGTCCCAAAATGACCCACAGGCCCATGTGTGACAATGCCAACCGTATGGCAAATGAACATAACCTCAATGACAAGAGACCGTGGATTAATTATGAGGAATCTGATTATATTATCCATTTTGGTATGAACGAACTTGCCACTTCCTATGGTCAGCGAAAAACTACCCATTTGAAAGCAGCCCTCAAAAGAGGGGCAAAATTAGTAGTTTTTGATCCCAGAAGATCAGATACAGCTGCTGCTGCTACAGAGTGGATTCCTGTAAAACCTGCAACAGATGGTGCTGTTGCGCTTGCCATGTGCTATGTTATTATCAAAAATGAACTCTATGACAAAGAATTTGTCAAAAACTGGACCCACGGTTTTGATGAACTTAAGAACAGGGTACTTGGCAATGAAGATAAAATTGCCAGAACCCCTGAATGGGCGTCTGAAATCAGTGGTGTTCCTGCAGATACCATAGAACGGATTGCCGTGGAATTTGCCATGGCTGAAAAGAAAGGTGTTATGTCCTGGACCGGAGTGGCACAAGTTCCCAATGGAATGTATGGGACTGCTGCATTACAGGCTTTGAATGGACTATGCGGTACATTTGATGCCCCTGGAGGACCATCTCTTCCTTTTAAAAGAAAATTGAAATCTCCATGGGGAGAAGGGCAGGAGAAACCCCCCAAGGGATCTGCACCCAAACTCCACAAATATACCATGTGGTCTGGTTGGGGCCCAGCCAATACACTGTCTGCTGTAGAAGCAGGCAAACTCAAAGGAATGATTCTCTATTTTGGTGATCCAGTCCTTTCCTGTGGTAACCAAGAAGATTCTATAAAAGCCATAGAAAAAATGGAATTTAAGGCTGCCATTGAAGCATATATGTGTAATAGCGCCCTGTTGTGTGATGTTATCCTTCCTGATACCACATGGCTGGAACAAAGTCAGATTAAACCTGACTGGCTTTACGAAGCTTTTATTGCCTACTATGCAGAAATAGTCGAGCCCATGTATGACACAATGCCTGTGTGGAAAATAACAAAAGAGCTGGCTAACAGGCTTGACCTGGGCAAATATTTTCCATGGGACAATATTGAAGATGCATTCCGTAACCAGATGGAGGGCACTCCCTGGTCTTTTGATGAGCTTAAGGCAAAAGGATTTATTATTACAGATAAGGCAGAATATTTTAAATATAAAAAATGGGGAAGTATTAACCCACCGGAAGGATATGGCAGCTCAGGAAAGAGTAAAACAGGAAAATATAACTTTGTTAACCCTGTTGCTCAGGAAAAGGGGATAGATCCTTTACCAGACTATAAAGAACCTGACAAAGAGTTACAGGCTGACAAAGAATATCCATTTATTTTTGGTAATTTCCGGCTGTTTGGTCATGAGCATTCTTCAACTTTTAATAACTTTCAGCTCATGAAAACAAATCAAACAAATTTTTTGTGGATAAATAAAATCGATGCTAGAGAACTTGCCATAGCTGAAGGTGACAAGGTCAGACTGCAATCCCCATGGGGCAGTGTGGAAACAGTTGCAAGTCCCACATGGTCAATTATGAAGGGAGTTCTTGGCAGCCCGGGAGGTTTTGGACATATTCGTGGGATTGAAGGCGATCCTAAGTTTCAAATCTTAGGCGGGATCAACACTCCTAGTATCATGAAATCAGATGCTTCTGAAAAAGATGGAGGAACCACGATACTAAAATATATAAAAACCAAAGTAGAGAAAATATAAAAATGACTATAGCAGCCGTAAAATCAATTTTCATTGGTGTCGGTGGATCCTTGATCCTTGCTGTTTTTTGCTCAACCTTTATTGCAATGGATAAAATTTTACTTATCATGCCCCTGTTTATCGCCTTTAATGGCGCAATGACCGGTTACAGACTGGTGGAAGTTCTGAAAAATCAGATTAAAAATATTCCTGTTTTTTCTCTGGTGCTTGGAATTGGCTGCGGAGCATTAACCTTTGTTGCTGTAAATTTTGCAGGATCATTTATCCAAGGTGTATTATTGCTTCATATTTATGATTTGCTGATTTACATGGCAGTATCAGGATTTACAAGTTATCTGGGGGCAAAACTTGCTGTCAGATATTTTAATTTATAAAAGGCACGGCCTGTCCTGAATAGGACAGGTCACAAAATAATATGAAAGAGTTGAAATTTAAATTCACTCTTTCATACAAAATTTATAATATTTTTTTAAAAAAGGAGAACCAAATGAAGAAAACGTGTATCTATTTTATTATGATGACGCTTGTTTTATTATTGACTGCGTCGGGATCTTTTGCCCAGGGAATATCATCATCTTCCTATAAAGCAGGAGATATGGTTGAGGTTACAGGTAAAATTGCTCCGGGCCAGGATTTATATGTTGCCATTGCCCAAACTGACATGTTTGCACCAAAAGACACTGATGGCGCATTTGAAATTAAAAGATTTGAAAAGGATAGTAAAAAGGCAGGATTTGCCTTAGATACAAAGATTCCACCCCTTTATTACATGATTACCAATGTACCGGAAAAATTCGGTAAGGTAGACAAGAAAAGATTTGGCGGTCCTTCGGTTCTTCTCAAAAAAGGACAGGGGATTTACAGCACCACCATGTTCTATCTGAAAAAGAAATTAGGTGATGTGGATGCAACGGCCCGCGGTATGCTCGGACCAATCAAATCAGATGATCAGTGGAATTTTTTCAGGTATGCCAATGAGGGTTCATATGGTATCAATACCATTGTTAAAGAAGGTAACAGAAAAGGTAAAGTTGTTATTTTTTCACGATCCATCATTGGTGACGAATCAAACGGTAATTACTGGGACAAGGGCACATCCATAAAATTGGATAAAGCAACCGGCGAGTTTACAGCCTCTTTTAAATCTTTCAGACATACTCCTCCTGACACCAAATTTGATGTTTATGTGAATGGTGCAAAAATCGGCGACTATAATGTAGAGAAAAATGGATTCTGGCTCTCCAAGGCTTATAGGTATATGAATCCTTTATGGATTGTTATCGGTGCTATTCTCGTGGGAACCTATTTCTCCATGATCGGTGCAGCCGGTGGTATGCTCATGGCAGCTTTCCAGGTGCTGGTAGTTAACACCATGGGCCCTGTGGGTATAAATGCAGCCAATGTATTAAAACCTTCCAATATTGCACTGACACTGTTTTCTCCTCTTGGATCATTCTACCGGTATGCAGTGGTTGAAAAACGTGTTGCATGGCCAGTCGGACTCTCCTTTGGTGTGGGTATTTTTATTGGCTCCATCTGGCTTGGTAAATATGTATCAGCAATTCTTCCCATGAAAGCTTACAAAGAATGGCTGGCTATCCTGGTGGTTATCATGGGAATTAAGACCCTTATGGAAATGACTCCAAAGGCCATGAATAAAAGAAAAAATATCAAGGCCATGACCCAGAAATTTAATAAAGAAGTTGCCGCAGCCAAAGCTGAGGGACGTTCAGCACAAATGGGCAGTATTGAACCCGTAAAAACAGGTTTGACCGATTACAGGTTTAAATTCTGGGGTGAAGAATTCACGATCAACCCATTGCTTTTTGCATTCCTTGGTATTTTTATTGGTATCGTATCCAGATCCTTTGGTATTGGCGGCGGCTTCCTTCTCGTTCCTGCCATGACCACTCTGGCTGCTCTTCCCATGTATGTGGCAGTTCCTATATCCTTGATCGGTACCTGTTTTTCTAGTATCGGCTCCTTTATCGGATATCTCATGGCAGGATACCTGCCTGACATGACACTTGCCATTGCCATTATTATCGGCGGGTTTGCAGGTGGTATGCTTGGCAGCCGTGCACAGAAAATGTTCTCTGAAATGACCTTAAAGGTTGTTCTTGCAGTTACACTGTTTTTCTTATTCTTCAGGTTCTTTAAGATTGAAATCTGGATTTAACCCTTAAGGGATAAATGAACCTTGAAACCCGTGTGCTGAATCTTTATAATAGCTGAATCAGCCACGGGTTTTATTTTTTTATTGCACTTACTAATATAAAATCTTTCTTTGTGTTCCTGGATTTTCAATGCTACGCTAAAAAAAGTATTCATAAAATATAATCAAAAAATCATAGCTGGTTATAAATCATGCAGATAAAAAATTTATTCAGATACTGGACTTTTCAAATGTTTTCCCCTGGAACTGTTTTAAGGGAAAAATATGAAGCTTTTAAAAAGCTATTGGAATATGATAAAAAAGCCCATGAATTCATGGCTGAACTCGAAGATATATTTTACAATCAAAAAAAAAATGATTTCCAGACTGTTGTAAAAACCTATGACCAGTTTGCTGCTTCAGCTTACGGTATGGTTGAAGAGCTTTTAAAAATGTGCCCCTCCAACTATTGGAGTTTGAAGGACTATTTTAAAAAATTTGATTTTTATATAAGGTTCATGCTTGCTCCGCCAGACTTTGATTTTTCACCGCCATTTACAATTGAGTTTAATAAAATATCATCATTTGATGAAGCAATAGCAGGCAAAAAAGCTTTTTGCCTCTCTCATCTGAACAGAGAACTTCATCTGCCCACACCCAATGGCTTTGTCATTACAACCAATGCTTTTCATTATTTTTTACAAGCCAATGATTTACAGGATGCCATTAATGAAAAATTGACCAAATTGGACATAAGCGATGTCTCATCATGTGAGCAGATAAGTATAGAAATCAGAACAATGATACTAAATGCAGATGTCCCAGATGATATTGTCATAGCCTGCGACAATGCCATGAAAAGTTTTGAAGCCAGAGGCAATATCAATTGCAGGTTCGCGCTTCGAAGCAGTGCTGTAAAAGAAGATGGAGAAATTTCTTTTGCCGGCCAGTATAAAACCATGTTAAATATGGGCAAAAATGATATTTTCAATGGGTATAAACAGGTCATTGCAAGCAAATACTCTTCCCAGGCACTTTTTTACAGAATCAGCCATGGAGTTCCTGACCATGATACTCCCATGGCGGTATTGGTCATTGAAATGATTGATTCAAAATCATCTGGAGTAATATATTCCAAAGATATTGAAAACCCCCTTTCAGACAATTTGTTAATTCATTCTATCTGGGGACAGGGAGAGCTTCTTGTGGAAGGAGAAGCTGCCTGCGATCTTATTGCAATCTCAAAGAAAGAACCAGACAAGATTGACAGCATTAAAATTGCTGCAAAAGAGAAACAGATGGTGCTGTCCCAAAATCATTCAGCTAAAGAGAGTCAAATCAAAAATGATCAAATAGAGGAAAATCAAACAAGAATAATTGATACAAAAAAAAATCTAACCTATGATCTCTCCTTAGATGAATTTTCTGCATTAACCCTTGCAAGATGGGCAGTAAGCCTTGAGAACCATTTTAATCAACCCCAGGATATTGAATGGTGTCAGGATCAATCCGGCAAACTTTTTATTCTCCAGTCAAGGCCCCTGAATATACATCGGGATATACATTTAGATAAAATCCAAAATACAGCAAAACAAAACAAAGTTCTTAAAATTATAAATGGCATTAAAATTGATAATAAAATTATCTGCTCCAAAGCCCAAACCGTATGCCGTGGAGTCGGATCAGGCTCAGTTTACAGGCTTGAACAGATATCACAAATCACACAAATTCCCAACGGATCAGTGCTTGTGGTTAAACATGCTCTGCCACAATTTGTCATCGCCATAAACAAAGTAAATGCTATTATTATAGAGTCAGGAAGCTTTGCAAACCATTTTGCATCCATTGCAAGAGAATTTAAAATTCCAGCAATTGTAAATATACGCAATGGATTTAATAATCTTGTACAGAGAAATTGTGTGACCGTGGATGCAGACAGAGGCATAGTGTACGATGGGATTGCAACCCCTTTAATGGGAAATATCAAACCCAGAGAAGACAATTTTAAAAACAGCTCTTTTATGATCAAACTGCGGTATGTAATTAATTTTGCAGCTCAACTAAAACTCACAGAGCCTGAATCTGATTCTTTTGCACCCGAGGCATGCAGATCTCTGCATGATATCATCAGGTTTGTCCATGAAACAGCTGTCAGAGAAATGTTTTCAATCGGCAAGAGAAAAGGAGGGCGAAAAAAAGGAGCTAAAAAACTTATATTAAATATACCCATGCTCTTTTATGTCCTTGATGTAGGTTCTGGCATAAACAATAATCAAAAAAACGCAAAGATATTAAAATCTGATGATATTGCAAGTATTCCCATGCAGGCAGTATTAAAAGGACTTTTACATCCTGGAATCTGCTGGTCGGAAACAACTCATTTTGACTGGGAAGAGTATGACAGGATTGTCATGGCAGGTGGTATTATCAGTGCAGATTCATCCATGTTTGGAAGCTATGCAGTGTTGTCAAAGGAATATTTGAATGTAAACTTCAGGTTTGGATATCATTTTGTTATTTTAGATACTATATGCTCTTCTTCCAAAGAAGATAATTATATACTTTTCAGATTTTCTGGCGGCGGGGGCACTCCGGAAGGGAGAACCATCAGAGCTAAGTTTATTAAAGGCATTTTAACAAGACTTGGATTTATGGTTCAAATCAAATCTGATCTTATTGATGCTGAATTTAAGAATGGGTCATTAAAAATCATGGAAAAAACTCTTGATATGACAGGACGACTGCTCGGAACTACAAAACTTATGGATATGTACCTTAAAAAAGACTTGGATATAGAATTTCTAATTGACGATTTTATGAATGGGCGATATGATTTCCGCTCAACAGTGAATGATAAGCCATAATATTTAAAGGAGGCCTGAATGTCACCATACAGTGTCACCTGGATAACAAACAGCCTATCTGTAGGGCGTGCACCAATGTCTTATGCCGAGTTTGAATCCATAAAAGCACAGGGAATTGATGCCATTGTAAACCTTTGTGCCGAATTCAGCGACCTTCATGAGCTTGAAGAGTCTTCAGGCTTTGAAGTCTATTATCTTCCCATATGGGATGAAGATATTCCCAAAATAGAAGCCATGGAAGATGCACTTGCCTGGCTTGATGAGGCAATTTATCTTGGGAAAAAAGTACTTGTTCACTGCAGGCACGGAATTGGAAGGACAGGTACCTTTGTTACCTCATATATGATTAGAAGAGGGCATACTCTAAAAGCTGCGGAAAAAAAATTAAAATCATCAAAGGCAAACCCTTCCAATTACGGGCAGTGGAAACTGTTAAGAAAATATGGGAAAAAATCAGGAGTTCTGAAAATAAGAGAACCCTCCTTAGAAATTAAAAACAGAGTTGATCTCAATCCTTTTTTTTCTGATTATGAATCACTTATAAAAAAAATTGATCAGGAAGTAAAAAATCAACCAGAACAAGATGGTATCAGCTGTGGCAGAGATGATTCGACCTGCTGCTCTGCACCCTTTACTATTCAGTTGATAGAGGTTATTTATCTGCATTCCAAAATAAACAGACACTTTACCTCTGCACAGAGAGAGACACTGATTTTAAGAGCAGTTAAAACCTATAAAAAAGAGAGTATTTTATTATGCCCGTTCAATAAGAATTCATGCTGTGAAGCATACGAGATAAGACCTGCAAGATGTCGAATTTATGGAGCACATAAATTTTCTAAAGACAAACAGGAAATTCAAGACCTGTTGCTTGAACTCTCTCAAACCCTGTTTCTTGCCTTTTCAGGAAAATTTCAACCGGATATGAATTTTACATTTACCACAGCAGACACTATTTCAGGAAAATTTGTTCAAAAATGTTTTCACTATATGTCTGATATTGAAAGAGAGAAAAAAGCATTGGGAAAAATGATCACACAAGAGATGACAAAATGATACAGGATAAAACAATGAATTTTTTTCACCTCTTTTTGAAGGTGACCCGTATGATTACCTCAACACTTGACCCTGAAAAAGTATTGGATGTGATTGTACAAAATGTACCTGAAGTTATAGGAGTTGATGCTGCCACCATAAGACTTATTGATCCGGCAGGTAAAAATCTTCTGCTTGTTGCTTCCTTTGGGCTAAGCCAGGAATATTTAAACCGCGGCTGCATAGATGCTGAACTAAGTGTTACCAAAGCTTTGTCGGGTACGCCCGTGGCTATCCATGATGCGCTTTCATATCCCAATATTCAATATCCCGAAGCTATAAAAAAAGAGGGTATAAAAAGTCTTTTAATTGCCCCTGTTATAGTGAAAAACAAGGTTACCGGAGTTTTGAGGCTGCTCACAAAAAAACCGCGGATATTTAAAACCAGTGAAATTGAATTTATTGAAGCTTTGGCAGAGCAGTGTGGTATTGCCATTGAAAATGCCAGGGTTTATGAAGAGCAGAATCGCCAGATACGATATCTTAAGAGCCTTAAAGAGATCGGCAGGGTTATAAACTCCACCTTTGAACTGAAAGAGGTGCTTGATTTTATTGTTACCAAAATTCCAGAGGTTATGGATCTGAAAGGATGTACTATCAGGCTTCTTGATCCTGTGAAAGGCCATTTAGACCTGGTGGCAGCTTCTGGTTTGAGTGAAGAGTATCTCGGCAGAGGAAGCATTGATGACGAGCTTAGCACTCACCAGGCATTGAAAGGTGAGCCCGTGATCATCCATGATGCTGCCAGTGATCCAAGGATAGCCTATCAGGAAAATGCAGAAAAAGAGGGTGTGGCAAGTATTCTCGCTGTTGCCATTGTAGTAAAAAAAAGAGTTCTCGGGGTCTTAAGACTTCTGACCTCTGAAAAACGCAATTTTTCAGATGCCCAGATCAATTTTGCCACTGCCATTGCAGAGCAGGGAGGCATTGCCATCCAGAATGCAAAAAGTTACAGCAAAATCACAAAACTCATAACAGAACTGGAACAGCATGAGGATTTTCTCCAGATGGTTATTGACAGCCTCCAGGCCGAGCTGCTCGTAATAGACATTGATCATCATATTATAATGGTCAACCATGCTTTTCTCAAAAACAATGATTTAAAAGAAGATGACATTGTGGGTAGAACCTACAACGAGATTCTTGCTGTTTGCAACTTAGATGACTGTCCCTTAAAACATATTGAAAATGGAGAACAAACATCTGTCTGTCTGAGACAGATTAAGGATGGTGATAAAGAAAGATACCTTGAAGAGATGGCCACTCCTGTTTCAGCCTTTGGCAAAGAAAAAGGAACGGGATTTAATATTATAACCATAAGGGATGTGACAGATCATATTCAGCTTAAAGAAGAGCACAAAACAAAGGAACGGCTCCAGGGAGTGCTGGAAATGGCAGGAGCAGCAGCTCATGAATTGAATACACCAATATTTTCAGCACTGGGAACAGCACAATTAGTACTTGATGATCTAAACGATCAACAATTGCAGGATGATCTTAAGACCATCATAAAAAATCTTAATACCGTGTCAGAGCTCACAAAAAAAATGACCCAAATTACCAAATACGAAGCAAAAGAATATGTAGGTGATACAAAGATTGTTGATATTCAAAAAGCTGCTGAAACAGATCATTAAAAAAGTTCAAATTGTAATGGTGTAACAGTTCTATAAATATTAATTATTGCTGAGAGTCACCACACTAAATTTATAAAAAGGGTAAGCATGAAAAAAGTCTTTTATTTTGTCGTCATACTCTTATTTGCTGCAGCAAATGTTTGTGCAGAAAAACTACCTGATAGAATAAAATTGGTCCAAGCCACCATGTGTGAATCCATTGAAAATTTTAAACCAGTAAACCCCGGGGTGGTCTTTTCAATATCTTTAGGAGAAGTCTTCTGTTTTTCTAATTTTGATCCGGTCTTGGAGAAGACCCATGTTTTTCACCAATGGTATAAAAAGGACAAACTGATTTTCACCATGCGCCTGATCCTCTCCCCGCCAAAATGGTCATCTTTCAGCAGGATTCAGATAAGGGATGCTGATAAGGGTCCCTGGCGTGTTGAAATACACAATGCCGATGGCACCATTTTACAAACCTTAAGATTCAGTATGGCAGACTGATTTATAATGGAAGCTCTTCTCTATTTCTTCTCTGGATTTCGCTGGCAGGATGTATTGGATATCCTGTTAAACAGCTATATTTTATTCCGGCTTTATATTCTTTTCCGGGGAACCAATATTATAAGGGTGCTGCTGGTCTTATGTGTCCTGTGGGCAGTCAGTCAGGCTGCTGTCCCTCTGGGTCTGGTAATAACGAACTGGGCAAGGCAGGGTGTTATTACCGTGGCAGCTTTAATTATAATCATTGTCTTTAGAAATGAAATTTCCACTGTTCTGAGGACTAAGGATCTGAAATCATTTTTATGGGGAATACCTCGGTTTCAATCTCACACACCTCTGAATATCATTGTGGACAGTGTTTATGCGCTTGCTGAAAAGAAAATCGGAGCTTTAATCGTGCTGCCCCTGAAGCAGGATCTGGAGAGTGTTATTCAAGGAGGTATTCCCATAAAGGGCAAATTGTCTCAGGAGATGCTTGTGAGTATTTTCTGGCCAGACAACCCGCTGCATGACGGTGCAGCTGTCATACAGGAAGACAGAATCATTAATGCAGGTGTGATACTCCCATTGTCCAAAAGAGGAGATCTGCCCTCTTTTTTCGGAACCCGGCACAGGGCAGCTTCAGGATTAACAGAACTTACAGATGCTTTGGTTATTGTTATTTCAGAGGAGAGCGGCAAGGTCTCCTTGTTTAAAGAAAACCTGACCTATAATATTAAATATCGTTCAGTCCTTGAAACATTACTAAAGGAACATGCAGGAGATGATTCTGCAAAAAAGAGATTCAAACACCAGACCATAGAGCTTGCTGCTGCTGCATTGATCAGTCTTTTCTGTGTTACAGGGATATGGTTCAATTTTTCAAAAGGGATGGAAACCCTTGCCACTCATGAGGTTCCAGTGGAATTCATGAATCCGGATCAAAGAATGGAGATCATATCCTCTTCTGCTTCCAGCGTTAAGCTTTTAATCAGCGGTGCAAAGCCGTTAATCAATTCCATCAAGCCTGAACAGATCAATATCAAACTTAACCTCTCCCAGGCAGCAATCGGCGTTAATAAGCTCTCCATCATAAAGGAAAACATATTACTTCCGCCGGGAATCCGGCTAAAAAAAATAGAACCCTCAGAACTTGAGATCACTTTGGATACCCTCATAGAAAAACAACTTCCCATCCAGCCCAACTGGACAGGAAAACTGCCTAAAGGGTTGATCCTGAAAGAGGCAAAGGCATTACCCGAAACAATTCAGGTAACCGGAGGGGGTATGGCACTCAAAGATATTTCAACAATTTTTACTGAGCAGATACTCCTGGACAAGCTCACTGAATCCGGCACGGTTACCATTGGCCTTATTCTGACCCCTCCATCACTCAGGTTGAAAAACAACACAAAAGTTAATATTAAGTACCTGATCTCAAAAAAATCAATTTTATAATAGATTCGCTGTTACGGGATGAAATTTTTTCAAGTTCAAGGCGGAAAATAAATTTGACCACAGGTATACATACAGTATTCCGAGGATCAAATTTATTTACTAACGCTGGTTCGAAGAAGAGCTATGCTCACAATTGGAAAAATCAGCCAAGAACCTGCTCAACCTTCTCTTCAAGTTCATCCTTATCAATAGGCTTGACACAGTATTCAGCAGCACCAAGACTTAAACACTCCCTTGCTGTTTCAATGGTGGGGTAACCTGTAAGCATGATAACCTTAATTAAAGGGGAAATTTTCTTTAATTCCTCCAAAACTTCAACACCGCTCATCTTTTTTAATTTTATATCTAAGATAGCAAGATCAATCCCATTAGACTTTACAAATTCTATGGCATCTTCCTCTTCTGAAAATGCAAAAACCTTGTGCCCTTTTCTTTCAAGAATACGTTTAATTAGATTGGCTGCATCTGATACATCATCCAATGCGAGAATATTAGCCATTTATCATTCCTCGTTTTTTTTATGGTAAATCTGCCGGCTGTTTTCAGGTATAGTTTAAATCACAGGGCAAAGCAATAATAAATTGTGTTCCCTTACCTTTGTTCTTTCCCGATGTTGATGGAGAAAAAGCTTTAATGGTTCCATTATGTTCTTTTATAATACCAAAAGTGACTGATAAGCCTAGTCCTGTTCCTTTATCAGGGGCCTTTGTGGTATAAAAGGGTTCAAATATCTTGTTAATATTGTCCCTGTCAATCCCTTTCCCTGTATCAGATATGGATATCTCTATTCCATTTTGAGTTTTTTCCGATATGGCTTTAACTGATTTTGTTTCAACCACTATGTTTCCATTTTCCTTAACAGCATCCAAGGCATTGTTCAATAAATTGATAAAAACCTGCTTTATTTTTTCTTTATTTCCTTTCATGACCAGATCAATCTCTTTATCATATTCATGCTGCACAACAACCTGATTCAAGCTGAATGTATGCCCTATCATGCCAAGTACCTCTTTAACAGCTTCATTAATATCAAATTTAGAGGTAGCACTTTTACCGGAACGTGAAAAATTCAAAAGATCTTTTACAATTTTGGAACAATTTTTTGTCTGGCGCTCAATGGTTTGTACATCTTTATATGCCAGTTCCTGATCTTTAATATCTTCCAGTAAAAGCTGGGCATGCCCGAGGATGATTCCAAGGGGTGTATTGATCTCATGGGCAACTCCTGCTGCAAGCCGTCCCACAGATTCCATCTTCTGGGCATGTGTAAGCTGATCCTGAACACTTTTCAGCTGTGTAATATCCCGGCCGCTGCATACAAGGCTCTTACCCATGGTTTTTGTTTCAGGAACTAAAATTTTAACCACATGGAGCCATTTTACACCTTTGGCTACTACTATTTTGTTCTCCTTAACAAGAGCAATTCCAGTTTCAAAAAGAGTTTTATCTTCTCTATTATATATTTGAGCAAATTGTTCAGGAAACAAATCATCATTTGTTTTTCCAAGAATCTGTTCATTATCTCTATCCAACATTTCACAAAATGCTTTGTTAACAGAGATAAACCGTCCTTCATGATCCTGAAGCGATATAAAATCCGGAACAGCATCCAGAATTGTCTGGAGAAGAGCTTTTTGTTCATTTACAATACTCTCGGCACTTTTAAGGTCATAGAAGTTGTCTTTCAAGGAGATGGTCATTGCATCAAAGCTTTCAGCAAGGCTTTGAATTTCATCTCCGGAACACTTTTTATAGACTTGGCACTGTTGACAAGAATCTATTGTTTTTGCATATTCGCCGTGAATACAGTCTGGACAGAGAGTCCCTGCCATATACCAGCACCTGTGATGAAAATTTTCATATGCAGGGCACTCTTTTTGATTGCACTGCATAATATCCCAGCAATTGCGTTTTAAACTTGGAGCAGTTCTTACATCAAGATCTCCCCGCAATGCTTTTTCTGTTGATGCATGAAGTTTTTTAATACTTTTTGTCACAGGATTGAGTAATAAGGTTCCAACAACACTTGCCATCAGTATTGTCAAAAGAATGGTTACAATTGCAGAAACAGTAATTTTATTTGTTGCCTTTTCAGCTCTGGTCTGCAAAAGTCCCAGTCTCAATGTTCCCAGGCGATAATTATTGACAAACACAGGAACTGCATAATCATAAATCAAATAATCCCCGGTATCAAGAAGCTGCATGGAGCCTTTTTGCTTATCTGAAACTGAGTTTACATCCTTTAATTCAACAGGAAATCCATTTTTAAATGTGTGAATAAGAGGTCTCTCCTTTGTATCCAGCACAAAGGTATAAAAGATATCATCATCAAGCTGAACAGTCTGATCCATCAATACCTTCATTCTTAAAAAATCCATGGCAAGCATGGGCTCTACCATGCGGGCAGAAAGACTGATACCTATTGAATGTCCATGGCTTTTTATCTCCTCTAACAAAGATTCTTTCATTACCTGGCTGACCCAGAAAAACATTACAATACCCTGGATCAAAAGCAGGGCAAAAAAACCCAGGAATATTTTCCTCCGAAAACCGAGTTTCATCTATGTATCTCTCCATGTTCCTCAGAGCTTAAACCTGCTTTGTAAGCTAATTGACGTACAGAATCAAAATCAGAATCCTCAGATGGAATCACCTTGATAAAATTGGCAGCTTCCAATATTGCACCATCTGTTTTATTATTCAAATCAAGTTTTTCCAGAGCCTGCTTGATTTTTTTCACTTTTTCTTTATCTAAACCTTCCCGTGCAGAATATACCCATCCGGGATATGAATCTGTCATGGAAACAACTCTAATTTTATTGATATCAATTTTCTCTGACATTACTTCAAGGGAGCCTTCTCTGATGGTTCCGATATCATATTTACCTGTATAAACTGATAGAATAACTTTTTCTTGTTTCCCTCCAGGTCCAGGAGCAAAGGCAATCTCTTTAAAATCTTTTCTCGTAATGCCGTTATCAATAAAATGACCCAGGGGGTATAGATATCCACCTGCCGAGGTTGAATCCACAGCAATCCACCTTTTATTACGGCAGTCTGATATATTCTGGATCAATGAATTATCAGCCCTGCAGATAATCTGTCCTCTAAATTTATCTTCCCCCTTCACCTCCACAATACGTGCAAATGCTCTTGCATTGTATTGATGGGCAATATTCACATAAATAAATGGATTGGAAAACGAGATATCAATTTTTTTCTGGCCCACCATTTTCATATGCTGATTAAATGTATCTGGAAATATCTGTTTTATGTTCAATCCTGTTTCTTTGCGTAAATATTGTATAATAGCATGATGGCGTGTATAGGATATGGTATGGGAATACTGGGGAAGATAGGCATAATTAATGACATCGGGTTCCTCTTCAAAGATAACCCGCTCTTTGATATTCAGATCCACCTTAATAACTGATTCATCCTGGTTCCCGCATCCATAAAATAATAAAAGGGAAAGCAGAACACTCCATAAATATTTCACTTGATATCTGCTCCTTGATATTTCATAATATGCCTTTCCATCAGACTGATACAAAATAGTGTCTGAACGAAAACCTGATAATTTGTTCAAGTACAAGGCGGAAAAAAATTTTAACCACAGACATACAAGTAGTATTTCGAGGATTAAAATTTTTTACCAACGCCGTAATTGGGCAAATTAGCGGTTTTCGGTCGGGCACTAAATAGATTCTGCAACAATCTTTTACAGCCTTTCCAACTTATACCCTTTTTATAGGCTGTTCATCTCCCTTTATCAATGAAAATTTAAAACCAGTTATCAATATCTGTTAATTTAAATTTTTTTTACAAAAATACTTATTAAAAATTCAAAACATACTATTGATAATTAATCATTGTTATTTTATATTATTCACCATGGCGAACAAATATCAGGCACCCATTGTTAAAAAAGCATTTACTATCTTAAATGCCATTGCAAAAAGCTCCCAGGGGTTAAGAATCAGTGATATTGCATCCCTGCTTAACATCAGCAAAAGCACTGTACATGGAATCATTGCCGCACTATCAGAACAGGGAGCAGTTATCCAGAGTTCCGCTTCAAAACGCTATGTTATCGGTATGACACTTATGGAACTTGGAAAAGCTGCCCATGAGAGAATTGATTTTAAAAATATTGCCCGCCCCGTAATGGAGGAGTTAATGGAACAATGCCAGGAGTCAGTCTTTCTTGGTATCCAGAATGGTAACAGGGTAACCATTATTGATATTGTGGAATCCAGAAAAGATTTTAAAATCACCTCTCCCATTGGAACAGCTCTGCCACTTCTTGCAGGGGCTACAGGAAAACTGTTTCTATCCAGGATGGATACGAAAAATTTACATAAATATTTAAACTCAAATCCCTTAAGGAAATTCACGTCCAACACTATTATTGATCCAGAAAAATATATCAGGGAATTGGACAAAGTACGAAAAGATGGGTTTGCCTATGATGATGAAGAGTATATTTCAGGAGTCAGGGCTGTTGCAGCTCCAATTAAACAGCATGGCGCCTATATTCCTGCCATCTGGGTAGTTGGATTCAAGGCTTCCATGGCAACAGACAAAATCCCTGCCATTATTAAACAGACCAGAGCTGCTGCTTTTAAAATCAATAATAGTATTTAGTGTCAAAAAATATATATGGAATTATTCTAGTTCTTGTGTAGAATGGGAACTATTGATAATAACAACTTAATAATGGAGCACTGATTATGTTCAATAAAATGAGCAGTGATGGATACAAAACAGCCATGGAGGGTATCAAAATCAAGACTGTGGCCCATGGGGAAAAAACTTTGATGGCAGAGTTCCATATGACCAGGGGAGCTGATCTGCCAGAGCACAGCCACCCCCATGAACAAACCGGATATCTTATTTCCGGCAAACTGGTATTGATTATAGACAAAAAACGCCATATGGTAGAACCGGGTGACACCTGGTGTATCTCCGGGGATATTCCCCACTCTGCCGAAATATTGGAGAATTCAGTAGTTGTGGAAGTATTCTCGCCGGTTCGCGAAGATTTTCTTGCAAAGTAATAGCTTATAATGCTTTATTACTACCTATCAAGGAGACATAATGGGTATTAAAGTTTTAATTGCCGATGATCATCAGCTTATTCGCCAGGGTCTTTGTTCTATGCTTGAAAAGGAGAAAGACATAAGAGTAGTTGCCCAGGCAGGAAACGGAAGGGAAGCTGTTAGACTTGTTGATAAACTCAATCCCGATGTGGTTATACTTGATATAAATATGCCGGACTTAAATGGTATTGACGCTGCAAAGCTGATTTCAAATCAACATGGCGATGTCAAAATAATCGCCCTCTCAATTCACTCCAGCAGACGTTTTGTTATTGGAATGCTCAAAGCAGGAGCAATGGCGTATCTTGTCAAACAGTGTGCTTATGAAGAACTTGCCAATGCCATTCGCACAGTTGCAGACAACAAATCCTACCTCTCACCGCAAATACATAATGTTGTTGTCAGCGATTACGCAGCAAATTTATCTAAAGATGAAGACTCTTTTTCATCAGTCCTTACACTAAGAGAACGGGAAGTATTTCAACTCGTTGTGGAAGGTGTTAAGTCAAAAGATATTGCCGACCGCCTTTTTGTAAGCGTTAAAACCGTATCATCACATCGAAGACAAATAATGAAAAAATTAAATATAAAAAGTGTTGCTGATCTGACGCGATTAGCCATCAGTGAAGGAATGATCTCAGCAGATTATTGAGAAAACAACCCTTGAAATAAAAAAAACAGGAGAGTCTAATTTGCAAAAACAGACACAATATATGCTGTCCGCCATTTTTATAACACTCATTGTCTGTTTTTTCTGTGCCTGTCCCGGTAAAACTATCGCCCAGTCCCTCCCTGCAGCCCAAAAGGGAGTAATGGATTTGCGCCAATGGGACTTTAATAAAAACGGTTCTGTAGTGCTGAAAGGCGAATGGGAATTTTACTGGAAAAAGCTTATATCTCCAGATCAGTTTAAAAAAAACAGAGATTTAACCTTTGAATATATAAATGCCCCGGACAGTTGGAATAAATTTGAAATAGATGGGAAAAAATTATCGGGTATCGGGTTTGCTACCTATCGACTAAAGATTATTACCAGAGAAAAAGCTCTGGGACTGAAAATCCTTGATATGTCTTCGTCATCAAAGGTTTATGTGAATGGTAATTTAATATGTACATCAGGTTTTCCAGCTTCGACCAAAGAGCAGACTATCCCGTTTTATGCACCTTCAGTGACTGCTCTTGAAAACAATTCAGGTGTCCTTGATATTGTAATCCATGTTTCTAATTTTCATCACTGGAAGGGAGGTATATGGGAGCCTGTTTATTTAGGGAAAGTATCCAAGCTGCACGCAGAAAGAGAAAAAAAACTGGTTTTCTCTTCTCTGTTTTTTGGAGCTATCTGGATTATTGGATTTTACCATATTAGTCTTTTTTTAATCCGTAAAAAAGATAAATCATCTCTAATTTTTGGTATTGTCTGTCTGCTGGAAGGTTTTCAGACAATTATTCTTGGTGAACGGTATTTTGTAACCATTTTCCCGACGATTGAGTTCTGGTTGCTTGTAAAGTTGGTTTATTTGTCCATGTATTGTGCCGTCCCATTGTTTATCTGGTATATGAAAACCATATTCCCGGATGAAATGTCAGATAACTTTGTCAAAGGAGTTCTTTTTACAGGTTCATTGTTATCAGCTTTTGTGCTGTTTTTTCCATCACGCTGGTTTACCATGTCCCTGCCTGTATTTCGGATATTCACTATTTGCCTTTCAATTTATGGCGCAGTCGTATTAGCAAAAGCTATTATAAATAAAAGGCAGGGTGCAATAGTTTTTTTGACTGGTTTTATTATACTTGTAACTACAGTTGTAAATGATATTTTCTTTGCTCAAATTACCATTCCGTTCGGGTTGTTTTCATTTTTGTTTGCACAGGCTTTTTTAATATCTCAGAGGTATTCTCTTGCTTTTTCAACCATTGAAAAACAGGGAGAGGCATTAAATATTGAAAATCAGCAAAGAAAAATTGTTGAACACCATTTGGGAAAAAGCAAAGAAAAATATAGAAAGATGATCGAACTGCTTCCTATCCCTGTTAGTGAATATGATTTCGATTTTAATATTTTGTATGCAAACAAAGCAGCCCTTGATTGGTTTGGATATACAAAAGAAGATTTTAAATCAGGAATTAATGTCGCCCATTTAATTGAAGATGAAGCTGTGAAGCTAATAGCTTCCCGCTTAAAAAAACAGGAACAGGGAAAAGAACCCAGTCCACTGGAATTGAAACTTAAAAAAAAAGATGGATCTGAACTTTGGGGACATGCAACTTCTTCTATTATTTTTCAAAATGATAAACCATTTGCTTTTAGAACCTGTTTTGTGGATTTCAGTGAACAAAAAAAAGCCCGGCACGATCTTCTTCAATACCAGGAACAATTGCGTGCACTCTCTTCTCAAATATCTCTCACCGAGGGAAGACAAAGGCACGCCATTGCATTGGGACTTCATGATAAGGCAGGTCAGTCATTAACACTAACAAGAATGAAACTCAATGAAATAACAGACTGTACCTCCTTAAATGATATTAAAGAAAAACTTGGCAGTGTTACCGAAATTGTGGATCAGACCATAGAACAAATCAGAGATTTAACCTTTGATTTAAGCCCGCCGGAATTATACCAGTTTGGTATTGAGATGGCTTTGGAATCTCTTTGTGAACGCAAATCTGAATTATATGATATTCCAATAGAATTTTTTGATGACAAAAAATCAAAACCTCTAAATGAATCAGACTGCATTCTCGTTTATCAGTCAGCAAGAGAGCTTTTGTTTAATGTCATCAAACATGCAAGTGCAACAAAAATCCGAGTTTCTACCCAACATAATAAAAACAATATAGAGGTTATCATTGGAGACAATGGGATTGGGTTTGATACAGACCAGACACATTTATCAAAGAGAATAAATAAGGGTTTTGGTTTGTTTTCCATACAAGAACGTATACATCATTGTGGAGGCAGCTTTGATATAAAATCAAATCCGGGTAAAGGGACAAAGGCCACCCTTAGTGTACCTCTTAAAACTGAAAAATTATAATTCAGAAATAATTCTACCTGTTTTCAGGTTTTTTTACCCCCGAATTTCAGTATTTCTACCCATATATTTTTTTGTTGAATACCATAAAATAAAACAGCAGATTTATACATAAAACATAGATTGATTTTAAATTAAACCTGACTGTTCCCGGACACACTCTCTCTGGCATATAGATAACAATCTATCAGAATCAATTGATAACTTGGGACAAAGTGGTTTTGTTTATTTAAGAACTAATAATGGTGCCCTTTATGAGCTTTGCGAGTGTCAAAAAAAAAAGCATCCTTTTAACAAGCAATATTGTGTTTTATATTGTCAGTGAGAAAAGACTGCAAAAAGAATTGCTTGCCTCATATCTACATAATGAAATCGGTAATAAGTGTTTTGTTATGGAAAATATAAATAATATTCAAAGAAATCATAAAGATCTGAAATTTATTTTGTGGGACTGCTCAAAAAAAAATCTGGATGATATGATGGTTGAATTGAATATATATAACACCCAAAGAATATCCAATAATCATATTGCCTTATTTAATGTGCCTGTGAACTTGAAATTTCCAAAAGACTTTGTTTCAAAAGGAATACATGGTTTTTTTTATGAACATGATTCCCTTGAAAATTTAACAAAAGGAATTCAGGTAATTCTGAGTGAAAAATTATGGTTTCCCAGGGCATTGATGTCTAATTATATTATTGAAGGAAGTAAAAACAACAAGCACCCTGCAAAAAGCACTGTTGAAATATTAAGCCAGAGACAGATTGAAATATTATCCCTGATATCCATTGGAGCTACAAATCAGGAAATTGCAGAAAAATTATATATCAGCTCTAATACGGTCAAGAACCATGTGTATAACATTTTCAAAAAAATCAATGTTTCCAATCGGATTCAGGCATCTCTCTGGGCCACTACTAATTTGTAGAGGATCTCCCTTTGTTTCAACAATGAATTGCCCTGCAGCAAACAGAAGGTTACATTCACTGTCCACAACGGTTCGCGAAGATTTTCTGCCTTGAATATCAGCTTATCATTGAATTAAAAAAATACATTACTGAATGAAATTCATTTAAAAAATAGTATTTTTTTCCTATGCTTAAGCAGATAAATTTAATACTTTTTTCCTATATAATTTGTAACTTTCAGACTATTGCTTTTTAAAATACAACACGCTATTTTTAAACAGTATTTTGGTCTCTATTCCTTTTACTTAAAGTATTAGACGTATCTCTCTTCAAATTCACTCCTCTAAGCAAGCTAATGTTCTGCAATAAAAGACACTATTGTCAATAAACTGAGAAATTGTAAATATTTTAATATTTTTTAATATTTTATTTTTTGACCTATTGGAGGTGTACTGACAATGGACAATTTACGCCAATTTGAAAGATTTCCTCTTAATCTTCCTGTCAGGGCAGAAGTATACACATCTGACACAAAACAGGTGTTTGATCTTAAGACCAGAGACATATCTGCTTCCGGAGCCTTTGTATATACACTGGAACAATTTCCCAACGGTACAAATATAAGTCTAAACCTTGTTGTCCCAAATGACAGGATTAAACAAGTGACAGGTGCAGCGAGCCTTTTAGATTGTGAGGGGCAGGTGGTGCGCTCCACAGCTAAAGGTGTCGCTATCCATTTTATCGTGGATTGTCAAATCATGAGTTTGAAAGGATTTTAAGATATTGAGAATATTTATTTGGCAATAAAAGCTTTAATTTAAAATAAGGGGGAGCAATATGGAACAATTTAAATATAAATTTTCAGAAATGAAACGCTTTAGGAGGATTGCTGTAAAGATATTGGGATATATCTTGACAGGGTTTATCATTATCACCGGCCTTTCTGCAAATGCTGCAACCTTAATCGGTAAAGTAAAAGATGGGGAAACTTCACTTCCCATAAAAAATGTCCTAGTTAAAGTTGTTAGCCAAAGCGGTGATTTTATGTCTGTTATTGAAACAGATGAGTTTGGTTTCTACAGGATTCAAAACTTAGACGGAAATTACAATGTTTTGTTTAGCCATCCTCAGTATTTTGAGACATCTCCTCATCCCTTTGGAGTTTTCGGAACAAGCGTCTATGAATATGTGCCTTTTCTTGATCCCATACCCCCTGTGCTACCTATAATAGGATCAGTAATAAATGTGCATGAGCCCGGTGGTGCAATGAAAACATACCTTGAAGTAGTCATAGAAAACGGTTTTCTCGGCACCCTGCCCGATGACATAGATACAATAACCGTATATGATCCTGGTCCAACCATTGTTGCCGAGTACCCAACTCCTGACACTTGGGAGTATTATCCAGAGCTTAGAGATTTCTATATAAAAATAGATAACTCTCCTGTTCCTGGTATGTATACCTTCAGGGTAACTAGCGGCACGTTATCCGTAGACGACACAGATATTCAAGGGTCAAACTGGACTATACCATGTCCTGATACCCCCACTTTCCAGCCCTTGAACGGTGAAATCCTCAGTTCTAAAAATCCGACCTTTTCCTGGGGTGATGTGATTCCTCCTGCGGGTTCAGGTATTACGATTCACTACAGGCTGGTAATATATGAAGCTATATACATTCCACCTGGCCCGGATGTGGATGGTTATTGGACTGTGGGTCAGCGGGTCTACGCAACTGACAGAGTTGCAGGTATGACCTCATTCACGGTGCCCAATGGTGTTTTAAACCCGGGCCAGACTTATTTCTGGCGAGTAAGGGCTGAAGATGCTCCTTTATGGGAACAGGTTCAAAATCGTTCCCACAGTGATTTTCTCGCTGTTACTCTGGAAAAAGATCCCAAAAGGATGCAATTTTTTGATGTGACAGTTTATGATGGCAGTCTGGAGGCAGATTTTGGAGTTTTACCGGGCTTCAGAGGTAAGCTGGACACTGCTTTTTTAAACACGCCAAATAGAGGCATTTATGAATATAACCTCACTGCAGACAGGTTTGTATGGGATACAGAGTGCCGTTATTTAGACATACAGGTTAAAAACTTTGGTGCAGTTCAAGCTCTTGGTGACTACGGTGATTACACCCTGACACTAAATTTTTCAGATGGAGCACAGGAGGTTTATACAACTTCGCTTGAACAGATTACCCAATCCCCGAATATTCCTTCCATATTTCCAACAGTCAATGATGATGGAAGCATTTCTGTTACATGGGTTCCTGTCTGTATATACCCCGATATCCCAGAAAACTATGACTACCAGATCAGAATAAGAGATACCAGTAACAAGGAATACTGCCGTGTGATGTCAGAAACTTATAAAAGTGCGTACCTTTCTGCATGGGATTTGAGATGCCTGCAAAAAGGAGAAATCTATCGTTTGCTGGTGCGTGTTTATGACCGTGACTATAATGCAGCATTCACCACAGAAGTCGATTTAGTATATGACCCCCTATTTCTCATGCACACCGACTATGATACTGTAGATCCCTATGCCTGGAAAGGTGGACTGGCTTTACACTTTGACACACGTCCGGGGTCCAGGGAGCAGATCCTTTCGTCCGATGTGGTCGGACCTGCATTTGATTATCCCTTTAATTTAGTTAACGATTGGTATTCTATATCCACTGAAACGCGAAGCAATAATGGATGGTGGCACGAAGAGTCCGGGACTGTTCCTGTTTCAGGCAATTATACTTTCACAATGACTTTTGATGACACACCGGATCATACCGAAATATTTATAAAGTATCTTAATGTTGTTTCTGTGACACCGGTGGATTCCATGCATGCTGATGTTACAGAGTTCGGACCTATTGATTTTTTCTGGGATGCACCAACTGGGCAGGAATACCAGGTAAGCATAAGAAATCTGGATGGCAGTAAAGAGTATTATCGTTCGCCCACGCTTCCCAACTATAGCGGTGCTCTTGCCACGTTAGCAGTTACCGCCTCCTTCTGGGATCTCAGAGGTCTGGAACATGGCCAGGGATATCAATGGTTTGTCCGGGCCTATGATCCTGATTTTAATGTCATGGAACAAAGTGACAGTTTGATTTTTATATATAACCCCTTTGATGCAGAGGGGGATGGCCTTTTTGATCTTTGGGACCCTGATGATGACAATGACGGAGTTGATGACGGAGAAGATGCCTTTCCTACTGATGCCTCAGAATGGGCCGATTTTGACGGGGATGGTTTCGGGGACAACTCTGATAATTGTCCGAATATTTTCAATCCTGGACAAGAAGATAATGATGGTGATGGCGTAGGTGATGTATGCGACAACTGCGCGGATGCCAATCCCGGCCAGGAAGACGGTGATGTAGACGGCATCGGTGATGCCTGTGATGATGACTTTGACAATGACGGTTTTGTTAATGAGGATGACAGTTGTGAAACTATCTTTAACAGCGGAAAGGATTCAGATGGTGACTTGATTGACGATGCCTGCGACAACTGCCGGTATGTTAAGAATTTTGATCAAGCGGACTCAGATGGTGATCTGCTGGGAGATTTATGCGATACTGACAGTGACAGTACTAATCCTGACGATGATATAGATAATGTAATTACACCGCCTGGAAGCGGTGTAACATTTAATCCTGGAGCTCCCTTCTGGGTTACGACGGAAATCCGGAATAAAACCTCCCAGGACATCGTCACCTTAAGGCCGGACTGCTATAATACCTACTGGATTATTCCAGAGGCCAAAAAGCTGTGCAGGCGGGGACCGGCTTACGGTATTCCAATAGACAAAGTAATCATACCGGCCGGCGGCAGCTATTCGGTTAAATGCGATATCAACAAAATGTTTGAAAGCGTTCCCGCTGAAAATAGTCAATCGTTGCAGGTGATCTATGAAAACCTGATTCAAGATCCTGAGTATGATCCATTTGATCCTGATTCATGTACAGAAGACAATGAATGCTACAAACTTTGGGTCGGGGCGGTCGCCTCAGGTGAAATAGATATTAATATCGGTGTTCCGGTAACCTCTGTGGAAGCAAGCGCAGATATCAGCTTCAACCCGGAAAACTGGGGCGTGGACTGGGCAACCGAAAACAGCCCTGATATATCTGCAAAGATCAGCAATATTGAAGGTTATGCAGTAAGTGATGTCGATGTTTCATCCATTCTGCTGAACGGCACCCTTGGAATCATTCCAGAATCGGGCAAAATCGTAGATAATGCTCTTTATGTTCAGTTTGACCGGTCTGAGGCAGTCACAAGCCTTGGTTCAATCACACCGGGAGTACGCACCCTTGCCACCATCCAGGGCGAGGTCGGTGATGATATCTTTTCCGGCACACGACAGGTCGGCATTGCTGCAAATACTGGGGAACTCATTGTCAGGGCTGACCTGCACACTGTAGGGGCAGGTTCTCATCCGGGTTCCATCAAAGAACCTATTGTGGGATTAAAGACCAAAGTCTTTGATAAGAGCCAGGGAAGCTGCGCCGCCGAAAAAGGGATATCCTGGCAGTATTACGAGGATATCTTTTCAGGATGTCCTTGCGTCAATGAAGTTGAAACCGATGCATGGGGCAAGGCAATGTTTGCCCTTCCTCCGGGCAATTATCTGGTGATCGGCAATTACCTGCCGGAGAGTGATAATATTTTTATCGGAAACAGTGTGGGCGAAGTTGAAACCGGTGCCGAGGTGTATAAATACCTCCAGGTCATTAAAAAGGCCGACGGCAAGAAAAAAGGCAAGGGCATTTACGGAGATGTTAAACATAAAGGCAAGAAGAAAAAATAAGTGATCCCTTCCCCGCAGCAGTCTGCGGGGAAGACACATATCACTGTATATTTATATGAATCCAAAAAATAACAATCCCCAATTCATGAAAGCAAAAGGAGATAGCAACCATGAAAAAAAGAAACAACATAACAGCTAAGATCTGTTTGTTCATGCTTTTGCTGGCATTCCTGGCAATGATTGCACTGCCGTTTCAGGCATGGGCGACAGATGATGATTTCGATAATGACGGTTTGTACAACGAGGATGTAGAAAGTGTATGCCTTCCATTATTAACAGATCCTCTATCAACAGATCCTCAAGCTCAAGAATGCTTTGCAACAGATCCTGACAGACCAGACCTTTTTATTCTGCTGCTAAGGGCAGAACCAACCCTGCTTCCTTATGATCCCGATAATATTGAAAATCCTGATTATCCTGCTTTTGAATTTATATCCAATGAAAGTGAATGGTTTAATATCAATGTTCATGTGATCGACGTGACGCAGGCACCGGATCAAAAGATCAGTAATTCAACACCACCACAATATGCAGTGGGACTGATCGAGGACCAGAGAACTACTGACGGTGAACTGGGCATCTCCCAGGTCGGGATTCCTACCAAGATAATCAGCGGCAGAGTCTTTTCCTACCGGATAAGGGAGGACGTCGAAAATGCCTGCAACGAACAGGATCCGGAAAAATGTGACTGTGTAAACTCAGATGGAGAGCCATATTACGATGAAAATGGTAATCCAGTTACCGGGATTGATCAAATTGTCACTATTTATCAAAAAAATGTTCTGGCCCACGAGATATTTCACATGCTGAACCGTGTATACCCCGTTAACAAGAAGGTGGATTATCATTATGCCCAGCTCGGGTATATCATGGACCATCACATGACATACAAGGCGTTCAAAAAGGAAAAAAAAGTGACTTGGTATATCAATGATAAGTGGGCAAAGGCAGATGTCCCCGTGTTTAAATAACAATTATTAAACAGTGCCTGAACAGAAAAGCCTATTTTTGTGTTCAGGCACGAAATACTTGAAGATTTCAGGGCAAAACTTCAGTTTCAGTTTGCCGGAACAACAAATAAACGTTTATAAAAAGGAGAAAATCATGATGAAACAGATTAACAGATTATTAATGACATTGCTGGCTCTGGCCGTGGTAATTACTTTTGGTGCTACAAAAGCAACCGCTGGCGGCTGTGCGGGCGGCGCACTTGGTGAGGGAGGCATCGCAGTCGATAAAAAGGCACCCGGAACAAAATATGAAGGCCCGCTAACTATTCATTACGTCCCGGCATCATTTGGTACTTTTGATATATCTTTTTTTGCAAGGCTGAGAAAAGGATCTACCTTATATGCTTTTTCAGGCACATCTTATGCAGTAATCTTAGATAGTGGAGAGATACAAGGTGCTATAGAGGCTTTTTTTGATCAAATAGTGGTGCCGCTTTTATATCCAGACCAGGACCCCCTGGACCCTCTGCCATGGGCCCTGAAATCTGTTGACCAGCTTGTTGATGACGCACAAACCGAAGGAGATTGTTGTAATGGGATGTTTTTTAATATTGTGGATGTTGTAGTAGCCGTTCAGGATTAATACTGTCACACGATGCAATAACAATGACAAAGGGGATACATCTTTGGAAGAAGAGAGTGCCTTATTTCTAATATATTAATGAGAACAGGGGTTTTTCTCCTGGTCCCGGTATCCACGGTGTTTCTTACGGCTGCTGCGTATCCCCCGTTTAATGTCGAGATTCTGGCATGGATGGGGCTGGCCCCCTTACTTTTTGCTTTGCGGCGGGCTGGCCCGGTTGAAGGCTCTGCCATGGCCCTGCTCACGGGTGTCCTTTTCTTCATGGCAACTTTCTCCTGGGTAGGAAAGATCCCAGAGATCGGGGTGCAAAATTGGCTGCTGCTCATGGTTGCTCCGTTGAGCTTCTATTTTCTGATTTTCGGTATCCTATACAGAGTGATCAGCAGGAATACAGGGTCCTGGATAATCCTCGGGGCCCCAAGCCTTTGGACGGCGCTGGAATATGCCCGCTCCCATCTCTTTTTTCTTTCCGTGCCATGGAACCTGCTTGCTCACTCTCAATACCGCCATCTGCCAGTTATCCAGATAGCTGACATCACCGGTGTGTATGGTATTTCCTTTCTCATGGGGATGGTGAATCAGCTGATCAGTGAGGTGCCGGAGTTTGTTGTAGCCGGGAAAGCAGGATCATTGCCGGATTCAACCGGATATTGCCGGAAGATCAACGGGCCCTTGCATCTGCTCACTGTTGCGGTACTTTTAGTTCTATCCCTGTCATATGGATGGTACCGGCTGGTGCCGCCTGCTAATGCAGAGCATCTTCGCCTGGCCATGATTCAGGGGAATCTTGTTACCAAAAACAAAATGCCATATGCTGAACAGGTGAAGCATCTGAAGGTTTATGACCATCTGACCCGGCTGGCTGCAAAAAAATCGCCCGATTTGATCATCTGGCCGGCGTCTTCGCTTCCGGCACCCATCAATGCGAGCCTCTTGGTTCGTAGTGCCGTCAGCCGTCTGACCCGTGACACTAATTCACATCTTCTGGCTGGCGGAGCCGGCTATGAAAAACTGGGTCCGCCAAAAGACGGGTACCTGCCCTATTCCAACAGTGAATTTTTAATCTCTCCTTCCGGACGTCTTGAGGCACAGTACAACAAAATCCGGCTGGTGCCCTTCAACGAATACATACCCTTTCAGGGAAAAATTACCTGGCCCGGGTGGATCAGCACCATTAAAAAGAGCTTCATACCCGGTGACAGCTACACGATTTTTAGAGTCAAAGACGCAGCTTTTGGAAGCCCCATCTGCTGGGAAAACCTTTTTTCCAATCATTTCCGCAGGTTTGTCAAAGATGGTGCTAATTTTATGGTCAGCGTCACCAATGAGGGGTTTTACGGTCCCACTGCCGGCCCGTATCAAACTATGGCCATGACGGTTTTCAGGGCCATTGAAAACAGGGTTGCCATCGCACGCTCATCAACCACCGGGGTTTCGGCAATTATCAATCCTGACGGCAAAATTGTTGAAAAAATTCAGGATGCGGACGGCAAGGACCTGTTTGTCTCCGGTTTTCTGGTCAGAAATGTTCCATTATCGAATAAAAAAACCATTTATACGCGTTGCGGAGATATATTTGCCTATGGTATCATCGGTATCACCCTGTTGTGTATTGTAATTTCGATAACCGGTATTAAACCGAGGGGCCATAGGAGGTTAACTGAAAAATGAGCAGACCACTGGCGTTGTCCGATTTAAACACCCCCCGTGTCAAAGTTATACTTATCCTGATCATCGTTGCGTCACTTTATGCCATTTACGGGGTGAGTGTGATCCGATGGCGGAACAGCCCTGACTTTGGATGGCGGGCCATGTATGACTCCGGCCCGAATATTGTGGCCCAGGTGCTGGATATCGGGGAAAAAGCTGGCCTTCATGCCGGCGATACTATTCAGGCCATCAACGGCAAACCCTATCATACTTTTGAAGAGCTTTTTTTTGACGTCCGCCACAAAGAACCGGGTTCGGTCAACACCTATACGGTTGAGCGGGAGGGTCAAACATTAGAGATTTCTGTCACCACCAGCCGTATTGGTTTATTACCGGTACTGGAACGAAGCGGCCCGCTTCTCCTGATTGGCCTGGTTTATGTTTTTATCGGTGTCATTATCTTTCTCATGAAACCGAAAGCCCCGGAAAGCCTTCTTTTTCTTATCATGACAGGGTTGCTCGGGATGGAGATCAGCTTTGCCTCTCCCAGTGCCCCGGTTCGTCCGCTGTGGTTTTTTAATATCAGGGTCTTTGTTGATGTATTCCTGTCGGCATCCATCATTCATCTGGCAATAAAATTTCCGAAAGAGCGTAAATTTCTTAAGAAGTTCCCCTGGCTGTGGAGCATTCCCCATCTGCTGGCTGTTGCCTTATATTTTTCGATCCTGTTTTCATCCCCCTCGATGAGGGATATGCAGGACGTGTTCCGTCAGTTTATTAACATATATCTTATGCTGGCCGTCTTTATTTTCCTGGTACTTATGATCTGGAATTTCTTAACTGATACTTCGGTTCTGATCCGGCGTCAGTCCCAAGTGATTTTTTTAGGAATGCTCATTGGGATATTCCCAACGGTAGCCGACCTGATCGTGCGTGCCCTGTGGAAAATTTACCTTTTTCCCGATCCTGCAGTTGGTTCTGTTATTTTTCTGAGCTTTTTTCCTCTTTCCATTGGGTATACCATAGTTAAACATGACCTTTTTGCCATTGATGCTGTTATCAAACGCACATACGGTTATATCCTTACTACTGGATCAATTGCAGGGATGTACGGTGTGTTTGTACTGATCTCAAACCTGGCTTTTGGCAGATTTCAGATCACCCAGTCTCCCCTGTTTCCCCTGATTTTTATTCTGGCGGTTGTGTTCTTTTTCAATCCGGTCCGAAACCGGGTACAGAAAATTATTGACCGGGTTTTTTACCGGCTGGAATACGACTACCGGGATACGGTCCAGAAAATCAGTGAGGCCATGCGCACACTGCTGAACCTGGATCAAATCGGGAAAAGTATCATGGACATAATTATGGGTGTGTTGTATGTTGATGCAGGTTGTGTAATGCTTCTGAACAAGAAGCAGGGGGTGTATGAATGCCTGACTACTGTCGGGGAAAGAGAAACAGTAAATGCAGGAGCCGAACCGGGAAATTCATTATCAAGTTTGCCTGTTGATTCTCCTTTTATTGAAAAAATAATAACCAAAAAAAAAGAAGTAACTGTTTATGATATCCAGGCAAATCCCTTTTTTGAAGACCAGAGGGAATCATGTCAAAAGATTTTTGATCAACTGGGAGCAACCCTTATTGTACCTTTGATCTACGAAGACCAGCTTACAGGTTTTATATCCCTTGGTCATAAAAAATCCGGCAAGTTTTACCGCAGTGAAGACATGAACCTGCTGAACACCCTTGCAAATCAGGGAGCAGTAGCCATTGAAAATGCCCGTATGATTGAAGAGGTGATTGAAAAAGAACGTATGGAAGAAGAGCTTTCTATTGGCAGGGATCTTCAAATGAGCATGCTTCCGGCTGAATGTCCGACAATCGATGGTTTTGAGATTGCTGCCCACTCTGTACAGGCAAGGGAAGTGGGCGGGGATTTTTATGATTTTATAGAGATGGAGGAAGAAAAGCTTGGTATGGTCATTGGTGATGTGACCGGCAAAAGTGTTTCAGGTGCTTTGGTCATGTCTGCATCAAGGAGTGTATTAAGAATGCTGGCAGAAGAAGATTTTAGCGTAGGCGAGGTCATGACCCGTGCCAACAGGAGGATAAAAAAAGATGGTAAAATCGGCATGTTTGTAGCCCTGCTTTATGCTGTTCTAAATCCCCGGGAAAAAACTTTAGGCTTGTGCAGTGCCGGTCAAACTCAACCTGTTTACATCTCTGCGGATACCGGAGAAGCTGTCCTGGTGCAGCCTGAAGGAGACACCTTCCCTTTGGGGATTCTGGATGATGTGGATTATCAGGAGACTCATATCCAGATGGCGGCCGGCGACAGGATTGTCCTGTATACAGACGGCATTGTGGAAGCCATGAATGAACAAGAGGAGATGTTCGGGTTTGAAAGATTATTGGAAGTTTTTAAGGGGACAGAATCAATGACGGCAGAATCTCTTTTACAAAAAATTATATCCAGGGTTGATGAGTTCGCAGGAAAGGCTGCACAGCACGACGACCTGACAATTATTGTAGTGGGTGTTAAAAAAGATTAAAATTGAAAGAAAAACCAGACAATAACTTTGAGGAGATATAAATGTTGTATAAATTGAATTTTTTCAATGAGCATGATAGGCTGACTTTAATTGCAGTTAAAAAACAATATCATGAATGCCCATTTGAAATAAGAACCGTTGCGAAAGATATGATATGATTAAAGAGAGTGAATATATCAAAGTACTGGATGATAATACTATTGAAATCAATCTTCCAAGTGAACTGGGTTATGAACGTATAGCGATGGACTGCTCAGCTTCCTTTGCAAAAATTGTGGGATTTTTACCGGAACGTATAGAAGATTTAAAAACTGCAGTATCCGAGGCATGTATCAATGCCATGGAACACGGCAATAAAAATCATCCCGACAATAGAGTTGTAGTCAATATGAACTACAGCGATCATGTTTTTACTGTTACTGTAATGGACCAGGGCGAAGGCCTTCAGGTTTCTTTCGATGAGATGGAACCACCTGATATAACAAAAAAAATTAACAATCTGCAAACGCCAAGAGGGCTGGGACTGTTTTTGATCAAACAGTTAGTGGATCAGGTAGAATTTAATAAAGTATCCAACGAGGGGCATATAATAAGGATGGTTTTAAAATTAGTCAAATAGGTATTTATAAAAATGAAAGTTGACCCGTGAGATGATTTTAAATTTACAAATAAATTTGAAACAATAAAGAAAAGGCATATTAATTATGAATAATGAACTGGAAATTATTCTTGAGAAACACGGCAGCATTACAGTCTTTGATATACAAGGAGATGTGACTGTCCTGGCCGAACCTTTTTTCAGCAAAGCATATGATGATGCAAACGAACAGGGAACAGACAACATCCTTTTGAAATTCTATGAAACCGCCTATATTAACAGCGGCGGTATTGCCGTTCTTATTCAGCTTCTGTCCAAAACAAAAAAAAATAACCAGTCGATCTCTATCACAGGGCTTTCCGAACATTTTAAAAAAATTTTTAACATGGTTGGTATTACTAAATTTGCCAGGATTTATAATACAATGGATGACGTCATGGCTGATCTTGCCGGCGAATCCTGACCCTTTCTATAAGAAGGAGTTATTATCATGGAACTATTATCTTTATGCTATATTTTTAAAGGACTTTCAGCGTCCCAGTTTCAACGCCTGTCAGAAATCACAAAAGAAAAACCTATCCAGAAAGGAGAGTTTCTGATGCATGAAGGTCAAAAGGCAGAAGCATTGTTTATTATAAAAGAAGGCGAGGTTGAGTTGCTGACATCTGTAAATGACAGCTTTGAACTTCCCATTGCCATTTTGAGAAACCCGGGAGATTGCACCGGAATATCATCTCTTGTTGTTCCCTATAAATACAGCCTTTCTGCACGATGTGTTAAAGCGGCCCAAATACTCACTATTAAACAGACAGCGCTTGAAAAACTGATGAAAGAAGACCACGAGCTTGGCTGCATCATAATGAAAAATCTTGCCCAGTACCTGCTTGGCCGGCTCAAGGAAACCCGGCAGGAATTGAAAATTCATTTCAAAACCATCTTTCAATCCATACATCCTTGAAGAACGGGGAATTGTATCATGACGCTTGAAAAGGAATTAGAAAAACTTAGAATATCTCTTCAGCAGGCAGAAAATATTCAAACCGAACTGGACCGGCGGGTCTATTATTTGAGGACACTTTATGATGTAAGTAAAGACATATTCGCCAGTGTTGATTATGATACTATTTTAAAAAATTTTTTGTTGATGACCATGGGTAACTTTGGTGTTAGTGAGGGGTTTATTCTCACTTTGGATTCTTCTTTACAAAAAATAGATGGTTTTTCATCCATTGGGTTTCAAAAAGAAGATGAAAAACTGGTGTGCGATAATGGAAAACAAATCATTCTTTGTTTTGATGCAGACAAAGCTGTACAAAATGTTAGTGACTTAAAAAACAGAGGTTTGATTCCTCTTTCCATGGCTTTTGCAGTTCCTTTTAAAATAGGTCTGGATTGCAGCGGGCTGATAGGATTAGGGTCCAAACTTATCGGTGAACCCTATAACAAGGATGACGAAGAGCTTTTGGATACCCTTATCAATAATTTAATTATTGCTTTGAAAAACGCTAAATCCTTTCAGGAAATTAAATCTCTTAACAAGAATCTTAAAGATAAGAACATTCAATTGGAAACCGCTTTGAACCAGCTTCAACAATCCATGAGAAAGGTTGAAATTCTTGAAAGCGTAAAAGAAAATTTAAGTAAATTTGTTCCTGTCACTGTTTCCAGGATGATAGAAAAATCTCCCATAGGCGGTGTCCCTGACAGAAAAAAACAGGACATTTCCGTACTGTTTGCTGATATTGAGGGATATACCAAGTTATGTGAGAAACTTGGCAGCAGAGAAACAGGCGAAATTATTGAAAAACATTTTTCTGCCTTTATGGATGCCATTTATGTCAACAATGGAGATGTGAACGAAACTGCCGGTGACGGATTGATGGTTCTTTTTTTAAATGAGGATGAAGAGACGAATGCGATTGAAGCTGTCCGGGCGGCACAGGCAATAAGAGAAAAGACAATTAGTATTTTTGAAGATTGCTCTGCATTGTACAGGCCTCTGAAAATCAATATGGGAATCAATTCAGGCATAGCCCTTGTTGGTGCGGCAAAATATGAAACATATTCCGGTTCTCGATGGACCTATACTGCAACAGGGAATCTGACAAATATAGCAGCCAGGATCGGTGCCAAGGCAACCGATGGAAGTATCTTTCTCTCAGCAGCTACTGCCGGCAGGGTTAAAAATAATTTTTCTCTTGAATACACGGGCAAGTTCAATTTAAAAAATGTTTCAAAAAAAATAGAGATTTTTAAGCTCTAAGAAATCGTAAAATAGTTCTTGACATGTATTGATTTTAATCCTATGGCACTAACCAGATTCTGCAAACAAATTCAATAATAATATTTTATTATGGTTTATTATGAGTCTGTCAGGTAAAATAAAACAAAAACATGTTCCATCAGACAGTGAGACTGTTTTTTGTCTTGTAGGGAAAAAAAAATGTAAAAATGAGTTAATTGCCTCTCACCTGTGTAATGAATTTGGTAACAAATGCTTAATTTTCAACAATATTAATACGTTAACCGATAATTTTAAGCAGAATAAATTTATTTTGTTGGATTGGCCAGATAAAAATTTAAAAAACATGATAGTTAAATTGACGATATCTGATACCCAAAAAAAAACAAACAAACATATCGTCCTGCATAGTGTGCCGCACAAACATAAATTTTCAAAAAAAATTCTTTCCCAGGGAATTCATGGGTTATTTTATCAACATGACACGCTTAAAAATTTTACAAAAGGGATTACTGCAGTATTGAATGGAGAGTTGTGGTTCCCCAGAGAGATAATGGTCAGGTTTATGAGCAATGGAATTGAAAACGTTCCGTCTCAAACAAGTATTGCAGACAAATTAAGTCCGAGACAGGTTGAGATATTGTCAATGATTGCTGTTGGGAAGACCAATAAAGAAATTTCAGAAGAACTTTACATCAGTCCAAATACTGTCAAAAATCACATTTATGCTATTTTTAAAAAAATTAATGTAAACAACAGGATTCACGCGTCTCTCTGGGCTGCGGTCAATTTGAAGTAAAATTAGTGGTAGGCACGAGCAGACTTGAACTGCTGACTTCTACCGTGTCGAGTCGATTTAGCTGTTTTTTAGTGATCTTTCATTAGTTTTCGTTATCTTCTAAAAGTCTATATTGTGAAGCTTTTTGTTATTTTTTTTTGTTTATTTATTATGATTAATAATCATTCTTTTTTTTTAAACTGGTCACAATTTTGTCGGTCATCATTTGTTGTTCCATACAAATTTTCGGATCAAGCCATGGTACCATTTCCATTTTTCCGTCAAAAACTGAAATTGCCCGGCAACTATTCCGGGGCTTAGTCCTGTTTTTTGAGCGAATATTTTGATTTTTGATTTCGTTGTTAAACTAGGTATTATTTGTCTATTGTTCCCTGGAAACAAAACACTTGCCGCAAAATCGTTTGCTCTTACTTCTACAGGGTCATCGCTTTCATCATTAATATATAATTTTTTCTTGTTATCGTTTAGCACATGCCCGGCTTCATGGAAAAAAGAAAACCAGAATTTATCTTCTCTTTTTCCTCTTAAATTGATTATGATCATTGCCTTGTTCGCACGTAACCATTTTGTTGCACCATTCCATGGTACTTTTTTCATTTCAGGCACCAAAGAAAGAGCAACACCAGCCTGGGCACATAATTTCGTCATTTTAGGTCCAAATTTTTGTGGGTCTTCAACTGTCAATTTTCGTATCTCTGCTATAGCTTCTTTAAAACGGTTCTTGTCATATGGAGCGCATTGAATTTTGTGAGCAATACGTTCTCCTTGTCTAATCCAAGTGGCAGCATGTCCAGGCATTGACTCGAAACAGGCGGATCTACGTGCAGCGACCTTGGGTTCAGTCCATATCTTGTTCCAGGCAGAGACATTGCTTACGCCAAAAAATTTCAGGGCATCTCTTATTTGTTCGCTCTGTTTTGAATTTTTAGCAACCAAGCCTCTTTTTTTTAGTTCTCCAATCGGTATTATTTTCAACCAATCAAGATTGTTATTTAGTTCATCAAGTTCTTTTATTTTTTCGAGTTGCTCTCGATATTTAGCCTCAAGGTTATTCCAGAATCTTGCGGGGACACCGGTGACAAGTTCAAGTTTATTTGCAGTTTCATAAATAATAGGTTGCTCACCCTTGTAAATTCGGTTAATGGATTGTACAGTTAATCCTGTTCTTTTTGAGAGTTCTATTTGGGTCATGCCAAGCGATTCAACGGTTTCTTCCAATGTTTCCCCAGGCGGTGTGGCATAGTCAGGTTCGAAACCGTATTTTCCTTTTATTTCAACCATTTTTCCCCCTAATGTGTATCTTCAATTTCTGTAATTTTTATTTCGTTGATATTTGCTTTATCTAATCCCCCATCTTTTTTTATAGGGATTGGTTTGTTATTCGGTATGAACAATAAGCGGTATGGATATTCAAGGTCTACAGAAAATTGTCCCTTCCTATTTCCTGTGAGTTCATGCAACCGGGCTGGTAGTAGATGGGAAATATCACTTAAAGCTATTGCTGCATTTAGCTCTGACATTCTTTGCATAAGCTTCTTCCCCTTGGTTTGTCCTAATTCTTTTAATGCAGATTTACGTGTCGAGCATATTTTTTGTAATTTCGTTGACTTAAATGATATATCCATTGAGTACCCCTGTCAAGAAAAACATTAACATTTTATGTTCACTCTTTTTAAAAAAATGCGAATTAGATTTACTTGATTCAAGATATTGTCCTTTTATAGTCTAAATTTCATGAATTACAGCAATTGTATACGAAACAGAAGTTTATCTGTCAACTTCTGACTTTTAATGAACACGGATTTTCATGGACTGTAATTCCCCCTAATATTCATGGCTTTCTATCACGAATCATTTAGCCTCTGCTCAACAAACCATTTAATATCAAGTAGATAAGCGCCTCAGAGCCT